>JADHRR010000001.1:0-96779 GCA_016777305.1 Flavobacteriaceae bacterium | reverse complement strand
GAAACAGATTCACCTTATTTAGCACCGCCCCCCTTTAGAGGCAAAAGAAATGAGAGTTCTTATTTGTCAATAATTATTGATAAATTGACTGAAGTTTATGAAATACCGGCTGAAAAAATAATAGAAATTACTTCAAGTAATGCAATTGAATTATTTAAAATTAAAGTATGAATAAATCAAAAATATTGTTAATATACACTGGTGGAACTATTGGAATGGTCAAGGAGGCTAACCAACCTTATTTAAAGCCTTTTAATTTTGAAAATATTTTAGAAAGGGTTAAAGAAATTAAACTACTTAATTGTCAATTAGAAACCGTTTCTATTAACAATCCAATTGATTCTTCAAATATTCAAATTGAAAATTGGATTGAATTAGTTGAAATAATAAAAACCAATTATAATTCTTTCGATGGGTTTGTCATTCTTCATGGCACAGATACCATGAGCTATACAGCATCAGCTCTAAGTTTTTTAATTCAAAATTTAACTAAACCAATTATTTTAACTGGTTCCCAATTGCCCCTTGGGGATTTAAGGACAGATGCAAAAGAGCATTTAATCACATCAATTCAATTAGCTAGACCTATTCACCATTTTGAGAAACATCATTCTTCAACCCAAAGCACTAATTCAATTAAAGAAGTTTGTCTATATTTTGATAATAAACTTTTTAGGGGGAATAGAACTACTAAGGTTAACTCTGACCAATTTAAAGCATACGCGAGTTTTAATTATCCTGAACTCGCAAAATCAGGTGTAGATTTAAAAATTAACTTTGAAGATTTATACAAACCTCAAAACCCTAGTCCAATTTTTTATGACAAACTTGATGATAGAGTTTCTGTAATGAGATTATATCCTGGTATTTCTAAGCAAAATGTTAAGCATATGTTTTCAGACAATTACTCTAAAGTAGTAATTATCGAGTCTTATGGATCTGGTAATATATTCAATTACAAATGGTTCATAGATGAGTTAAAATCGTCTATAGAAAAAGGAAAATATATTATAAATGTTTCTCAATGCCCAAAAGGAAGTGTAAAAATGGGTAAATATGAGTCTTCCTTTAAGTTAGTAGAGTTAGATATTATCTCTGGAAAAGACATCACCTTAGAGTCTGCAATAATTAAATCAATGTTTTTATTATCAATGAAAATTGATTTTAAAAACTTTAAAAAGATGTTTGAACTCAGTATTAGTGGAGAAATCTCTTAAAATAACCCAGTATTTATTTTAAGATTAGTTTTTTTTTCAGTTTATTTGCTAGAATGTAATTTGATTTAGAGAGGTGGCCGAGTGGTCGAAGGCGCACGCCTGGAAAGTGTGTATACACCAAAAGTGTATCGAGGGTTCGAATCCCTTCCTCTCTGCATAAATATTTATTATTTAAAATTGCATTTTTTTTATATCTTTAAACCCAAAATAAATTAAAAGAAATTAAAATGAAAAGATTATCTATCATTACAGTATTATCAATTTTTATGATAACTAGCTTAAATGCAAAAACTAGTATATTACAAGATGAAGCTCAAGAAGTTACTGAAACTGCTGTTGATTCAAGTGTAGCTGAAGTAACTCCAGTTATGGAAACTGTTGAAGAAACTCCAGTTGTAGAGGAAGTTGAAAGTGCTAACTTTCACCAAGAATTAAAAAAGAGATTTATTGAAGGAGGTCCTGGATTTATGGGAATTGTTTTATTATGTTTAATACTAGGATTAGCAATAGCAATTGAGAGAATTATATATTTAAATTTAGCGACTTCTAATTCAGACAAGTTAACTAGTGATGTTGAAGATGCGCTTAAATCTGGAGGCTTAGATGCTGCAAAAGAAGTTTGCAGAAATACTCCTGGCCCAGTAGCGTCAATATTTTATCAAGGATTAGATAGAGCTAATGAAGATTTAGAATCTGCTGAAAAAGCTGTTGTTGCTTATGGTGGTGTTCAAATGGGTCAGCTTGAAAAAAATGTATCATGGATATCTTTATTTATCGCTTTAGCACCAATGCTAGGTTTCATGGGAACAGTAATTGGTATGATTCAGGCTTTTGACAAGATTGAAGCAGCTGGAGACATGCAGCCATCTTTAGTAGCTGGAGGTATTAAAGTTGCCTTACTTACAACTGTATTTGGTCTTATTGTAGCAATTATTTTACAAATTTTTTATAATTACATTATATCAAAAATTGATAGTATTGTAAATGATATGGAAAATGCTTCAATTTCTTTGATGGACATATTAGTAAATAACAAAAAATAACTATGGATTTATACAAAGCAACTTATTACACCTCCGGGGTAATATCTCTTACAGCGATTATACTTGTAGCCTTAATTACTAATGGTAATAATAGTTTTTTAGGTACTTTATTATACATTGCATATGCTACTCTTATACTAATAATTTCTGCAGTGTTAGTGCCATTAATTTTAAAATCAATAAATAATCAAAATAATAAGTTGGTCAAGATCATCTTGTTATTATTATCTGTAACATGTTCATTATATTTTACTTTTAGACTTGGATTTGATTTATCTTTAATAACATTAATTACATTATATCTTTATGCTCTAATTTCATTCTCTTTTTTCTTTTTGATTGTACCTAAGAAAATGTTATGGCCAATTATTATTTTAGCATTAATTATTTTTGTTTTGTCTACAGGCGAAGAAACTCCACTAAGAGATGGCAATATGCTTTCAGCTGTAGGCTCAAAATTAGTTAGTGCAGGATTATTCATGTTCTATGCACTGATAGTAACTGCAACAATTATAATGATGTTTTTTGGAGTAAAAAACATTAAAAAATAAATTATGGCTAAAAGATCATCCCCTGAAGTTAATGCAGGATCAATGGCTGATATTGCATTTTTATTACTAATTTTTTTCTTGGTTACTACTACCATTGAAACTGATTCTGGTATTAGTAGAAAGCTTCCTCCAATTGAAGAATCAGAAGAAGATGTAATAATCAAGCAAAAAAATATTTTCACAGTTTTATTAAATGGTAAAGATCAGCTTTTAGTTGAAGATGAAGTAATGGAATTAGAAGAGTTAAGAGATGCTGCTATCAAATTCTTAGACAATGGTGGTGGTTCGGGAGAAGATAAGTGTGATTATTGTAAAGGAGCTGGTGATCCAAAATCATCTGATAACCCTCATAAAGCAATTATTTCATTAAAAAATGAAAGAGAAACTACCTATGCTACATACATTTCCGTTCAAAATGAACTTGTAGCAGCTTACACATCTCTTAGAAACAAAAGAGCTGAAGAGTTATTTGGAGTTTCTTATACCGAGATGCAGAAAAATTACAAAGATGTTAACTGGCCAGGTAGTAAATTAAAATTAAAAGAAAACATAACTCAAATTAAACTAGAATATCCTCAAAAATTATCTGAGGTTCAATAACAAATATTATGTCTAAATTTAATAAGAAAAAAAAAGGTGAATTGCCAGCTGTGAATACAGCTTCTCTTCCTGATATAGTTTTTATGCTATTATTCTTCTTTATGGTTGCTACTGTCATGAGAGATAATGAATTGAAAATAAAAAATGAACTTCCTGCTGCTGATCAAGTTGAAAAATTAGACAAGAAAGATTTGGTTATGTATATATACCTAGGAAGACCTAATGATGGCTTTAAGGATCAGTTCGGAGAAGAAGCTAGAATTCAACTCAACGATAAGTTTGCAGAAGTTTCTGATGTTCCTGCCTTCATATATTCGGAAAGAGAATCTAAACGAGAAGAATTAAGGCCTTTTCTGACAACTGCTTTAAAAGTTGATAAGGAAGCTTCTATGGGAATTGTAGGAGATGTTAAACAAGAACTTCGAAAGGTCAATGCTTTAAAAATCAACTATACTACTCGAATTGGTGATGTTTCTTTAAATATGAAGAATTAGAGAAATGATTTTTTTAAAGTTGTTTTCTTAATCTTGCTACTGGAATATTTAATTGCTCTCTATATTTAGACACTGTTCTTCTTGCTATTTTGTACCCCTCTTTGTGCAACAGTTTTACTAACGAATCATCAGTTTCAGGCTTTCTCTTGTCTTCTTGATGAATAATTCTCTCAAGTTTTTTCTTTACCTCTATTGTTGATATTTCTTCTCCTTTGTTATTTATCATTGATTCACTAAAGAACTCTTTAATCAATTTTGTTCCATAAGGCGTGTCAACGTATTTGCTATTTGCAACTCTAGAAATTGTGGAGATGTCCATATTAATCTTGTCTGCAATATTCTTTAAAATCATTGGTTTTATTTTTTTTTCATCACCAGACAAAAAGTAAGCTTCTTGATAAGTCATAATTGCCTTCATAGTCAACATTAATGTTTGTTGCCTTTGTTCAATTGCTTCAATAAACCATTTTGCAGAATCTAATTTTTGTTTAATAAACTGTACTGCTTCTTTTTGAGATTTTCTATTTTTTTCTAAGCTGTAACCTTTAAGCATTTCTGTATATTCCCTACTAACATTCATAGTTGGTTTATTTCTACCATTTAGACTTAAAAGTAATTCATCATTTACAATTTCGATCTTAAAATCTGGAATAACTTGCTCAACCAATTTTGAGCTATTAATCGATAGAGAATTAGCTGGTTTTGGATTTAATTTTTCAATTTCTTTAACTGCTATTTTTAATTCTTTTTCTGAAATCTGATATTTACTTAGTAGTTTTTCAAAATGTCTTTTTGTAAATAAATCAAATGAATTTTCGATTATATTTATGGCTAATTTTACACTTATTTCATTTGAATCTTTTCTTTTTAATTGTAATGCTAAACACTCCTGAAGAGACCTTGCGCCAATCCCAGCAGGATCTAAGTTTTGAATAGTTTTTAGAATGATTTCAACAGTCTTGTATTCTGTAATTATATTTTGTGTAAAAGCAAGATCATCAATTATATCTTCTAGATTTTGGCGAATGTACCCATCTTCGTCAATACATCCAACTAGAAATTCTGCAATTTTCATTTCTAAATCATTTAATCTTTCTGTGTGTAATTGATTTAAAATTAGTTGAGTAAATGATATTCCTGACGCATAGGGAATAGAATTTTCTTCTTTATTAGAAGAATTATAAGAATTGAGTTTGTAATCAGGAATTTCATCATCATTGATATAATCATCTACATCGATATTATCATCATCTTTAAATTCATCCTTATTTGCAAGTTCTGTTATTTCAAGTGCAGGGTTTTCTTCAATTTCTTGTTTTAGTTTTTGTTCAAAATCTAAAACAGGTAATTGAATTAACTTCATCAATTGTATTTGTTGAGGAGAGAGCTTTTGTAATAACTTTAATTTTAAGGATTGCTTAAGCATTTGTTAAGTTTTTAAAACTCTGCATTTTGTGGAGTCCTTGGAAAAGGAATTACATCTCTAATATTAGACATTCCAGTCGCGAACATAATTAATCTTTCAAATCCGAGTCCAAATCCTGAATGTTGAGCTGTTCCGAACTTTCTCAAATCTGTGTACCACCATAAATCTTCTGGATTTACACCGATATCATTCATTTTTTTATTTAAAATATCTAATCTTTCTTCACGTTGAGAACCTCCAACAATTTCTCCAATTCCCGGAAATAGAATGTCCATCGCTTTAACAGTTTTATTGTCTTCATTTAATTTCATGTAAAAAGCCTTAATTTTTGCAGGATAGTCATAAATTATGACTGGACATTTAAAATGTTTTTCAACTAAATATCTTTCATGTTCACTTTGTAGATCTGCACCCCAGTTTTCTATTATATATTTAAATTTTTTCTTCTTGTTGGGCTTACAATTTTTTAGTATTTCAAAAGCTTCGGAATAACTTACTCTCATAAAATCATTGCTTACAACAAAGTTGATTTTATCAATTAGTGTCATTTCATTTCTAAGATTTTGTGGCTTTGTTTTATCTTCATTAATTAGTCTTTGTTCTAAAAATTTAAGGTCCTCAATATTGTTTTTGAGAATGTATTGAAGCAGATATTTTAAAAAACTTTCAGCTAAATCCATATTTCCATTTAAATCCATAAAGGCAACTTCTGGTTCAATCATCCAAAATTCAGACAAATGTCTTGATGTATTTGAATTTTCTGCTCTAAATGTTGGCCCAAAAGTATATACCTTACCCAGTGACATAGCATAGGTTTCTGCTTCTAATTGTCCAGAAACCGTTAGACTTGTTTCTTTACCAAAAAAATCTTTAGTGAAATCAACTTCGCTATTTTCGTTCAGTGGCGGACTTTTTGGATCTAGAGTTGTTACTCTAAACTGCTCTCCTGCTCCCTCTGCATCACTGGATGTAATAATAGGGGTGTGAACATAGTAAAAACCATTTGAGTTGAAATAATTATGAACAGCAAATGATAAATTTGATCGAAGCCTCATTATCGCACTAAAAGTATTTGTTCTGGTTCTTAAATGCGCATTTTCACGTAGAAATTCAAAAGAATGTTTTTTTGGCTGTATAGGAAATTCTTCTGAGTCACATTCACCTAAAACCTTTAAGTTAGATACAATAATCTCAAATTTTTGACCACTTCCTTGACTTTCTACTAAATCACCTGTAATCTCTAAACTTGTACCAGTATTTATTTTTTTTAAAATACTTTCGTCAAAATTTTCAAAATCTACAACACATTGCACACTAGATATAGACGATCCATCATTTAATGCGATAAAGCGATTAGCCCTAAAAGTTCTAACCCAACCATTTATGGTTACTTTAGATACAGTTTTGGTACTTAGCAAAAGATCTTTTATTGAACAGTTTTTCATTTAACTATAAATTATATTTTCAAAGATAAGTATTAAAATAAATTATACTTAATTAACCACATCTTCATCTTCGATAATTTTTATCAAAGGTTCTTTTAAAACTTTTTCATTTGCTATAGAGTCTTCCAGGGATAATAACATTGAAGGCAAGAGTAAAAGGTTGGATAACATTGCAAAAAGTAATGTTGCAGAAACTAATGCGCCCAGAGCTACCGTCCCTCCAAAATTTGACACTGTAAATACTGAGAATCCAAAAAACAATACAATTGAGGTATAAAACATGCTAACCCCAGTTTCACGAAGAGCATTGTATACAGATTTTTTTACTTCCCAATTATTAGTAATTAACTCCTGTCTATATTTAGCTAAAAAATGAATTGTATCATCAACTGCAATTCCAAAAGCAATACTAAATATCAGTATTGTAGATGGTTTTATAGCAACACCTAAATAACCCATTAAGCCAGCAGTAACTATCAGTGGTAATAGGTTAGGAATCAAAGAAATAAATATCATTTTTAAAGATCTAAACATATAGGCCATTAATAATGCTATTAAGAATATTGCTAAAGAAAGAGATAGAATTAAATTTTTGACCAAATACTTAGTTCCCTTCTGAAATAAATATGCCTTTCCTGTTATTGAAACTTCAAAATTATCAGATGGCATAATTTTAGAAATCTCATAATTTAATTTTTTTTCAATTTCTTCCATCTTTTCAATTTCCATATCTTTCATAAAAGCTGTGATCCTTGTGTACTGACCTGTAGAATCAACATAGTTTTTAATTAGATCAACATCAGAGTCAGAAGTTGAATTTTTAGCATAGGATAATATGAAACTATTTTCTTGTGAAGTGGGAACTTGATAATATTTAGGATTACCATTATAGTACGCTTGTTTAGAGTATTTCACTAAGCTTACCATTGAAATAGGTTTAGATAATTCTGGAATTTCGAGAATTACATCTTCTATTTTACTCATTTTTTTTATGGTAGAAAGATTTGTAACCCCTTTTTTACGCTTGGTATTTATTAAAATTTCTAGTGGCATTATCCCATTAAATTCTTTTTCATAAAACATTATATCATCGAACCAATCTGCTTTTTGTGGCATGTCGTCAATAATACTACCTGAAATTCGAATTTGATATATACCAATAATACTTGTTACAAGAAGTAGAACAGAAATTATGTAAATATTGATTTTACTTTTCTTTACAGTTTTTTCAATCCAATCTCCTAAGGAATTTATCCAAGTTCTATTTAAGTGTTCTAAGTGCTTTTCTTCAGGGATAGGTAAAAAACTATAGATTATAGGGATTATTAAAATACATAATATGAATATTGCCAGAATACTAAGAGAAGCAACAATACCAAATTCTTTTAAGAGCTTACTATTTGTAATAATAAAAGTGGCAAAACCAGATGCAGTAGTGACATTTGTCATTAAAGTAGCATTACCTATTTTAGTAATTACTTTTTGTAGAGATTTTGCTTTATTCCCATGCTTATTTACTTCATGTTGATATTTGTTTATAAGAAAAATACAATTTGGAATTCCAATTACAATTATAAGTGGTGGTATAAGGCCAGTAAGAACTGATATTTCAAAGTCACCTGGTGGAGTGTTTATTATAAAAAGTCCTAAAATTCCTACAGTCCAAACCACTCCAATCATAACAACAAATAAAGAAATAAACGTTGCGCGGTAAGATCTAAAAAACAAGAAAAATATTATAGAAGTAATTATTAGAGCTAAAATCACAAAAGTAGATATTTCACTTTTTATGTTTTCAGCATTTTTTGTTCTAACATAAGGCATGCCAGAAATTTTAATATCTAAATTATATTTTGCTTCAAACGATTCAACTTTAGGAATTAAAAAATTATTAATATATGTTTCTCTTCCAGCTTCATTTACTATTGACTTCTTTAAGTGAATAGCAGTTCTTACAGATTTTGTTTTAGTATTAAATAAAAATTCATCGTAAAATGGATATTTTTCAAATAGCTCTTTTTTTATTGAAATTAGTTCAATGTCAGATGAGATTGTATCTCTTATAAAAGGCTCAAGATAAAACTGTTGTTTCTTTTTATCTTTTTTAAGTTTTTGTAAGTCACCAATAGCTATTACAGACTCAACAAAGTTAGTGTCTTTTAAAACTTTTGATAAATTATTCCATGCATTAAGATTTTCTGTTGTGAAGAGTAGTGAATCTTTAATTCCAATTACAATCAAATTACCTTCTTCTCCAAATTTGTCAGTAAAATCCAAGTACTCTAGATTAACCTCATGGTTATCTGGCAATAAATTAGCTTCAGTATTTGAAAATTTTATATACTGCCATTGGCTAATAAAAAAAGTTGTAGCCAAGGTCAATAAAGCGATTATTAAGATTCTATTTCTAAGAATTAAATTTGAAACTGAATCCCAAAATCCAACTAAAAATACTCTAGCCATATTATTTAATTATGTGTATTTAGTAAAGATATTAATTACTTATTATTTAGGAATAATAAATTATAAAGTCATAATTTCTTTCTGTTTTACTTCAAATATTGAATTAATATTATCAATATTTTTATTTGTCAAATCTTGAATATCTTTTTCAGCGTTTTCTTTTAAATCATCAGAAAATGAATCAGATTTTTTTATTTCATTATTAGCATCCTTTCTAGAATTTCTAACAACAATTTTTGCTTCTTCTGCTTCACTTTTAGCTTGTTTAGCTAAATCAATTCTTCTTTCCTCAGTAAGTGCTGGAACATTTATAATTATGCTTTCCCCATTATTCATTGGATTAAATCCTAGATTAGCATTCATTATTGCTTTTTCAATTTCAGCTAATAAATTTTTTTCCCAAGGTTGTACAACTATAGTTCTTCCATCAGGTGTATTTACACTAGCAACTTGAGTTAACGGAGTTAATGTACCATAATATTCAACAACAATACTTCCAAGCATTGAAGTATTAGCTTTACCTGCTCTGATGTTTAATAGTTTTTTTTCTAAATGTTTTACTGCATTAGACATTGATTCTTCTGCAGATTCAAAAATAAATTTTAATTCTTCTTCCATCGTATTTAATTTTAACTAAAATTATTTATAGGTTAACCGTTGTTCCAATTTTTTCCCCTGATATTAATCTTAACAAATTTCCTCTTTTATTCATATCAAATACAATTATTGGTAATTTGTTTTCTTGACTAAGAGTGAATGCTGTAGTATCCATTACCTTTAACCCCTTTGTCAAAACATCTTCAAATGAAATATTATCAAACTTTATTGCATTAATATTTTTTTCAGGATCTTCATCGTATATTCCATCAACTCTAGTGCCCTTTAAAATTACATCTGACTCTATTTCAATTGCTCTTAATACTGCCGCAGAATCAGTTGTGAAATATGGATTACCAGTTCCACCGCCAAAAATAACAACTCTTCCTTTTTCTAAATGTCTTATAGCTTTTCTTCTAATAAAAGGTTCAGCTACTTCATTAATTTCTATAGCAGTTTGAAGTCTTGTTGGGGCTCCAGAATTTTCTAAAGTACTCTGTAATGCAAGGCCGTTTATCACAGTTGCTAGCATGCCCATATGATCTCCTTGGACTCTATCGATTTTATGGTCATCATTGTTAGAAAATCCTCTGAAAATATTTCCACCACCAATAACAATGGCAACCTGTACTCCTAAATCAACTATTTGTTTAATGTCTGTAGCGTAATCTTGTAATCTTTCTGGATCAATACCAAAGTTTTTCTTGCCCATTAAGGCTTCACCAGAAAGTTTAAGTAATATTCTTTTGTATTTCATGCTTAATTTTGAAGTTAAGCAAAGATAATGTAGATTTTTTAATTAAATAAATAAAAATAAAAATGTAACTATTAACCTAGAGCTACTCTTTTGAAATCTACAACACAAAGGTCTTGTTGATAAGAACTAACATAATTTTTTACACTTTGTTTACTGTCTTTGATAAAGTCTTGATTTACAAGAGTGTTGTCTTTAAAAAATCTTTTCAACTTGCCTTTTGCAATATTGTCTAACATTGATTCCGGCTTTCCTTCAGATCTTAATTGATCTTTAGCAATTTCAATTTCTTTTTCTATTACAACTGAATCAACTCCATTTTCATCTAAAGCAATTGGGTTCATAGCAGCAACTTGCATAGAAACATCTTTAGCAGCTACATCTGAACCTTGAATATTAGCAGATAAACCAACTATTGAAGCAATTTTATTTCCAGCATGGATATAAGACCCTACAAAAGGGGCATTTACCTTTTCAAAGGCATTTACTTCTAACTTTTCACCAATAACACCAGTTTGTTCAATTAATTTCTCACTAACTGTTAGTTCACCAATCTTAGAGTTTAACAATTCTTCTTTAGAGTTACAATTAAGTGCAATCTCTGCTATTTTATTTGCTAAGTCAACAAAGTCTTCATTTTTACCAACAAAATCTGTTTCACAACCAAGTACAATAGCAACACCAGTTGTATTATCGTCGTTGGTTTTTGTAATGGCAGCACCCTCTGAAGATTCTCTATCAGCTCTTTTAGCAGCAACTTTTTGACCTTTTTTTCTAAGAATTTCAATTGCTTTTTCAGAATTACCATCAGCCTCAACTAATGCTTTTTTACAGTCCATCATTCCAGCACCTGTAGTTTTTCTTAAGTTGTTTACCTCTGCAGCTGTTATTTTTGCCATGATTTGAAAATATTATAAGATTGTTGTATTGTAAATTATTTGTCTTCAGATTTAGCTTCTTCAGCTTTAGTCTCTTCAGTTTTAGTCTCTTCAGCTTTAGTCTCTTCAGCTTTAACTTTTTCAACTTTTACTTCTTCAACTTTTACTTCAGGAGTTGAAGCTTTAGAATCTTCTTTATTGTTTTCTTTTTCAGAATTTCTTTCTGCTAACCCTTCTTGAATAGCTGGGGTAATGTTCTCTAAAATCTTAGTAATTGATTTTGATGCATCATCATTAGAAGGAATAACATACTCCACTTCTCTAGGATCAGAGTTAGTATCAACCATTGCAAATATTGGGATATTTAATTTTTGAGCTTCCTTAATTGCAATGTGTTCTCTTATTATATCAACAACGAACAATGCTCCAGGTAATCTTGTCATATCTGAAATAGAACCTAAATTCTTTTCTAATTTTTCTCTAAGTCTACCAACCTGAAGTCTCTCTTTTTTGGAAAGAGTGTTAAATGTACCATCTTTTTTCATCCTATCAATTGCAGCCATTTTTTTAACTGCTTTTCTAATAGTTACAAAATTTGTCAACATTCCTCCTGGCCATCTTTCAGTAATGTAAGGCATATTTACTTTTGAAGCAGATTCTGCTACAATTTCCTTTGCTTGTTTTTTTGTTGCTACAAATAATATTTTTCTTCCTGACGCTGCAATTTTTTTCAACGCTTCAGATGCTTCATCTATTTTTGCAACTGTTTTATAAAGATTAATGATATGAATCCCATTTCTTTCCATGTAGATGAAAGGAGCCATGTTTGGATTCCATTTTCTTGTTAGATGCCCGAAGTGAACACCTGCTTCTAATAATTCTTTTACTTCTAATTTTCCCATTTTGTGATAGTTTACTTTCTGTTGAATAGCAATGCCAAGTTTTTTTACTTGATCATTTAGATGCTAAACTAAATCTTGAATAAAATTCATAGATAACAAAAACTGGTTATTAATTTTTTATCTTTTCGAGAATTGGAACTTTTTTCTAGCCTTTTTCTGACCGAATTTTTTCCTTTCAACCATTCTTGGATCTCTTGTTAACAATCCTTCAGGTTTAAGAACTCCTCTATTTTCTTCATTTAATTCACACATAGCTCTGGATAAAGCTAATCTTACTGCTTCAGCTTGACCAGTAGCCCCACCTCCGTAGACATTAATATTTATATCAAACTTTTTCTCATTACCAGTCATAACAAGAGGTTGGTTTATTTTAAATTGTAGCGTTGGTGTAGGGAAATAAACTGAAGAATCTTTTTTGTTTACAGTAATCTTACCTTTACCTTTTTTAAGGTAAACTCTAGCTACAGCTGTTTTTCTACGTCCAATTTTATGAATTGTTTCTTCCATTAATTCACTTTGTTTAAGTTAATAATAGTTGGTTTTTGTGCTTCATGATTATGATTCGAATCAGAACTCACATATAAGTTTCTAAATAATTCTGCTCCAAGTTTATTTTTTGGCAGCATGCCTTTTACTGATTTTTCAATAATTATAGATGGATTTTGATCATAAAGTTGAGTAGCAGATTTAAATCTTTGACCACCAGGGTAACCAGTATGTCTTACATACATCTTTTCTTCCCATTTGTTTCCGCTTAACTTAACTTTAGAGGCATTTATTACAATAACATTATCTCCACAATCTACGTGAGGAGTAAAATTTGTTTTGTGCTTTCCTCTTAATAATATAGCAACTCTCGAAGCTAATCTTCCTAAATTTTGACCATCTGCATCAACAATAACCCACTGTTTATTCACAGTAGCTTTGTTTGCTGAAATAGTTTTATAACTTAAATTATCCAATTTATAATATTTTCATTAATAATTAATTTCTCTCGAAAAGAGTGTGCAAATCTACAATTATATATTTGAATAGCAAATAGAACTATAAAATTATTTTTTTGAGATATTGTTTAAAGATTTATATATAAATAATTTAATGTGCTTCCAACCAGTTGAGACCATAATCTATATCTACTGTTAATGGGATATTTAATTTAAAAGCATTTTCCATTTCCTCTTTAATAACTAAAATAGTTTCACGTATTTCTGGTTTATAAACATCAAATACTAATTCATCATGAACTTGTAATAACATTTTACTTGACAAGTTTTCTTTTGATAATCTATTATGAATATTAATCATTGCTATTTTGATAATATCTGCGGCAGTACCTTGTATGGGGGCATTTACTGCGTTTCTTTCTGCTCCACTTCTAACTAATCCATTACTTGAATTTATATCTTTAAGATATCTTTTTCTGCCAATTAATGTTTTGACATATCCGTTATTTCGTGCGTAAGCAATTTGATCACTAATGAATTTTTTTAAATTTGGATATTTATGGTAATATGTTTCGATAAGCTCTTTTGATTCAGATCTGGATAAATCCGTTTGATTACTTAACCCAAATGCAGAAACACCATATATTATACCAAAATTAACTGTTTTAGCATTTGATCTTTGTGTTTTAGTCACCTCATTTACCGGAATATCAAATACTATAGATGCCGTAGAACTATGAATATCTTCGTTATTATTAAATGCTTTAATCATATTCTTTTCTCCACTCATAGATGCAATTATTCGTAATTCTATTTGTGAATAATCAGCGGCCAGTAAAAAATAATTTTCATCTTTGGGAATAAAAGCCTTTCTAACTTCTCTGCCCCTTTTAGTTCTTATAGGAATATTTTGAAGGTTAGGATTTATGCTACTCAGCCTGCCAGTTGAAGCTACCGTTTGCAGATATTCAGTGTGAACTCTATTTGTGGAACTTAAGACTTGGTTTGGTAAAGAATCAACATAAGTACTCATCAGTTTTGATAAGCTTCTGTATTGAAGTATATTTTTGACAAAATCGTGCTCAGAGGAAAGGTCTTTTAGAATATCTTCTGAAGTTGAAAATTGACCAGTTTTAGTTTTTTTTGGATTTTTAACTAACTGCATTTTTTCAAATAAAACTTCTCCTAATTGTTTAGGGGAAGAGATATTGAAATTCTCACCAGCCTCAGTATAAATTAATTCCTCTAAACTTGAAATATCGTTAATTAAATCCGTTTTTAATAACTCTAGGAACTTTATATCTAAATTTATTCCTTGAATCTCCATATCAGCTAAAACTTTTAAAAGTGGAATTTCAATTTCATCAAATAAATTAAATAGCTTAGTGTTGTTTAATTCAATTTTAAAAAGACTTTTTAATTGAAGGTTTACATCCGCTTGTTCGCAAATAAAATTCTTAATTTGATCCACTGCCAAATCAGAAATTAATTTTTGATTTTTCCCTTTTCCCGTTAACAACTGTAAATCAATTAATGAGTAATTTAAATATGTTTCAGAGAGTTGGTTAATTGAGTGGTTAGTATCAGGGTTGATTATGTAATGAGCTAATTTAGTATCAAATATTTTTCCTTTAATCTTAATATTATGTTGATTAAGAAGTTTAATATCATTTTTTATATTATCACTTATTTTTTCAATACTTTCATTTTCAAAAAATGAAATGAGTTCCGTAATTTCAAAATCATTTGAAAAGGATAAATAGTATGCTTTTCCTTTCTCCCAACATATAGAAACTCCTAATATTTTATCAGATAAATAATTTACTTTATTTGATAAAAGTTTATAACTAACGGAAGAATTAAGATTAAGTTTTTTTAACAACAGTTTAAGACCAAAGCTTGAATCAATTGTTTGGTAATAGTTCGATGAATTAGATAGGTTATTTCTTTTAAATATTTTTGGTTTTTCAAATGTATTGGTTTCATCAAATAAAGAAAATTGACCCGAACCGGCATTTTTTACAGGTGTTTGTATTGTTGATTCTGATTTTATTTCAAGATCTTCATCATCATTATTAATCTTAAAAATTCTATCTACACTTTCTATAAGTCTTCTAAATTCTAATTCTCTAAAAACATCTTTAACTTCAAATAAATCTGTTACTTTGAATTTAAATTCATTGGGGCTAAAATCTACGGGAACATCAAGAATTATTGTTGCAAGTTTTTTGGATAGTAAACCTAATTCTTTATTTGTTTCAATTTTCTCTTTTAATTTTCCTTTTAAATTATCAGTGTTAGCTAATAATTCTTCCATACTTCCATATTCGGCTATAAATTTCTTAGCAGTTTTATCACCAACACCAGGCAACCCAGGAATATTATCAGCTGAATCTCCTTTCATCCCTAAAAAATCGATTACTTGAATTGGATCAGAAACCTCAAACTTGTTTCTCACTTCCTCTACACCCCAAACTTCATAACCACCGCCAAACATCGGCTTGTACATAAAAATATTTTCAGTAACTAGTTGTGCAAAATCTTTGTCAGGGGTAACCATAAATGTCTGGTAGCCTTCTTGTTCAGCTTTTTTGGATAAAGTTCCAATTATATCATCTGCTTCGTATCCTTTTTTTACAATAACAGGAATGTTTAATGCTTTTAATATTTGCTCAATAAAAGGTACTGCAATTTTAATCGCCTCTGGAGTTTCATCTCTATTTGCTTTATACTCGGAAAATATTTCAACTCTGTCTTGACTACCACCTTTATCAAAACAAACTGCTAAATAATCTGGATTTTCTCTTTTAATTACATCAAATAGGGAATTTGTAAATCCTAAAATTGCAGAGGTGTCAAGCCCTTTTGAATTAATTCTAGGATTTTTTATAAAAGCATAATAACCTCTAAATATTAGAGCATAAGCATCTATTAAAAATAATCTTTTTCTATTCATTAAATTATAACGATTATAAAAAATCAGCCACTGTAATAATTGGACTTAAATGTTTTGTTAAGATTGTTTTCGAACTTAGTCATACTAAACCCGTCATGAATTGAATAACTGCCGGTCTCCCCACTTTTATTAATGGCAATATAACCTACTTGAAAATCTTTATAATTACTATTCTTTTTCGAAACGATTCTTCTTATAGCTTCTTCACATGCCTTTTGAGGGCTATAACCATTTCTCATTAACTCAACAATTAAAAAACTGCCAACCGTTTTAACAACTTCTTCTCCTAAACCTGTTGCAACAGCTCCCCCAACTTCATTGTCAATAAATAGTCCAGACCCAATTATTGGAGAATCTCCAACTCTACCAGACATTTTGTAAGCTAAGCCACTTGTTGTACAACCACCAGAAATATCACCATTATTATCAATAGCCAGCATTCCTATAGTATCGTGATTTTCAATATTTATTATTGGTTTATATTCAGATTTCTTTTTCCAATCTAACCAATCTAATCTAGATTTATCAGTTAATAGTTTTTCTTTTTTATAACCCAAAGAGTATGCAAATTTTTCAGCACCAACCCCTGCTAAAATGACATGAGGTGTTTCTTCCATTATTTTTCTTGCTACTGAAATAGCGTGAGTTATATTTTTTAAATATACTACGGATCCGCAATCTCCATTAGAATTCATTATGCATGCATCTAATGTTACGTTTCCATCTCTGTCTGGTAATCCACCCTTTCCAACAGATTGATTATTAACATCAGCTTCTTCGATCATACATCCTTGCTCTACTGCATCCAAAGAACTAGATCCACTTTCTAATAAATCCCATGCTTTTTTTGTTGCATTTTTCACATCCCAAGTTGCTATAACTAATGGAAATTTTTTGAGTTTCACCTTAGGTTCATTTATTTCCAAAGCAAATGAACTAGGGATGCCAACGCTTACACCTAGTAAAGAGCTTTTCTTAATAAATCCCCTTCTTTTCATTACTTAATTTTCAATTTGGTCTCCTAATATTTTTTTTGTTAAAAATGCGTAAAGAATCAGATAAGCAAAACATAATACAGCTACCCAATAAGATGACTGAATAGTGAAAATATCTGCAATTTTTCCTTGAATAGGAGGGATAATAGCTCCACCTAAAATCATCATTACTAAAAATGAAGAGCCTTGAGAGGTATATTTACCTAAACCAGTTATACTTAATGAAAAAATACAAGGCCACATTATAGAGCAGAAAAGACCACCACTAATAAAAGCAAATAATGCTACTGTTCCAGTTGAAAATAGCCCTATTAACATTGCTGCTAATCCAACCATGCTAAATACTTTTAGTGTTGCTATTGCTTTGTCTTTAGCAATAAAAAAACCAACAATTTGTATAGCTACAATAACTGAAAATATAAAAATTTCATTCCATGTGTAACTACCGTAATTAACTAAAACGATTACTCCAAAAGCTATATATGGAACTATTATTAAAAGAACTTTCTTTAACCCCTCTGTTGGATTAAAAACACTGATTGCTCCAGTCCATCTGCCGATCATTAATCCTCCCCAGTATAATGAGATATATTTAGCAATTTCTGTATCACCAAGTGCAGGCAATCCTAGTCCGTTCAGGTTGTTTACTTTATCGGTAACTAACTTTAAAACTTCACCTAAATTACTCTGAATTGTGACCTCAACCCCAACATAAGTAAATATAGCCAACATCCCTAGGGCAAGTTGTGGGAATTGTAATGCCCCCCATCCCTTTGAATTTGAGGAAGATTTAACATAGGCATAATATATACACCCAACAACGCCAATTAGAGATGTAATTATCGCTGCTAACCTTTTATATTCTAAATCTTCAACAGATCCTGTATAGTTGTATGATTCTGCGTAAGTATAAAATACCCATCCAAAACATAGGAATATTATAACAGTTAAAATAATTAATAAATTCATTGCTTTATTAGCAGATTCAAATGGCTCAATTGTTATGCCATCTGGTAAACTTTTTGAAAAGTGGAAAACTGCAGCACATAAAATAAATAGAGCAGCTACTCCAAGGTATAAACCTTGCATTTTTGAAAACTCAGCAGTTCCTTCGCCAGATAAGGTTCCAAAAATTATAAATGCAACAGCTAAGGGTCCAATAGTTGTACCGAAAGAATTAACTCCTCCTGCAAGATTTAATCTTGAGGATCCCGATTTAGGATCACCAAGAGAAACTGCAAATGGATTTGCTCCAGTTTGTTGTAGAGAAAAGCCTAACCCAACAATAAATAACGCAAGGAGAACCCAATAAAACACTTCGGTTTGCCCAGGTTCAGCTCCATTTATAGCTGGATACATTACTAAAGCGCCAACTGTTGAAATTAATAATCCGTAGATAATTCCTTTTTTGTATCCCCAACTATTAAAAATATCCTTTTTTCTTTGGCTAGATAATACAAATAATACAAGAGCTCCTATATAATATGCTCCATAAAATGCAAAATCAACAAGCTGAGATTGAAATTGATCTATCATAAAGTATTCTTTGCAAAATGGAATAAAAACTCCATTTGAAGCACCTATAAAGCCCCAGAAAAAAAATACGCTTACCAAAGTAGCTAAAGCAGAATTGTTATTTTGATTTTTCATTAAGATTAATTTTTTAAAATTTGTTAGTTGTCTAAAATAAGTAAAGCAATTAAGAATATTTAACATTTTATTAAATAAATTTTAATTAATCATCAACAATAATAAGTATATATTTGCATTCAATTATGTCCTGGATTTTTTTTTTATTATTTGTTATTTTCATTGATTATTATTCATATCAATCGATAAAAAATATTACAAAAAACAGAATTGTTAAATATTCTTATTTTACAATATCTTTTTTAATAGTCTTTTATTTCTTTTATAAATATAAAATACAGGCTGAAGGTAGTTACAGAACATTAGCACTTGGTTTATTAATTTCTTTTTACAGTCCAAAATTAGTTCTAATAATCATTAATTTTAGCGAGGATTTTTTTAGGCTTAGTTTAGCTTTGATTAATCGAATTTTTGGATTCAATAAGTCAATTGAATTACCGTCCAGAAGAAATTTTATTAGCAAGCTAGGGTTAGGTTTAGCATCACTTCCTTTTTTCAGTATTAATTTCGGAATTATTTGGGGAAAAAACAATGTAAAGGTACTTAAATACACCCTTTTTTTTGATGATCTTCCTAGTTCTTTTGACGGATATCAATTAACTCAAATTAGCGATATTCATGCAGGAAATATCAATAGTTTAGATTATTTAGAACATACTGTAAGGCTAATTAATTCTCAAAATTCAGACGTAATTTTTTTTACAGGAGATTTAGTTAATAATGCAGCGGTTGAGTTAACGCCATGGATAAACACACTTTCTAAGCTTAAATCTAAAGATGGAATTTATTCTATTTTAGGAAATCATGATTATGGTGATTATCGATCTTGGCCATCTGAGAACGAAAAAATTGATAACTTTAACAAGATAAAACAATACCAGAAAGATATAGGATTTGAGTTATTAACAAATGACAGCAAATATATAAAAAGAGGTATTCACAAATTAGCTATTGTCGGAGTGGAAAATTGGGGAAATGACTTTAGAAAATATGGTGATTTATCCAAAGCCTCTGAAAAAATTCAATCAAAGGATTTTAAAATACTGCTAAGTCATGATCCAACTCATTGGCAGAAAAAAGTTTTAATCGACAATACTAATTATCAATTAACTCTTAGTGGTCATACCCACGGAGGCCAGTTTGGTATTGAAATCCCAGGTCATGTAAAATGGAGTCCTGTAAGCTGGAGATATAAATATTGGGCAGGTATTTATAAAGAAAAAAATAAATATTTAAATGTTAATAGAGGCTTAGGGACTACAGCTGTTCCAGGTAGGCTTGGAGTGTGGCCAGAAATCACTGTAATCACCTTAAAATCAACAAGTAATGTATAATCCTGTGGAAATGTTATATTTGTATAACCTTAATTGATTTAAAACTTTAAGTTATGTCAAAATTTGGAGAATTAATTGATGTAGAAATTCCTGTTCTTCTCGAATTTTTCACACAATGGGATGAAACCTCAAACGAGATGCATCCTGTAATAAAGGATGTTGCTGCTGCTATTGGAGATAAAGCTAAAGTTATTAAAATTGATGTAGATAAAAATAATGACCTTGCTGAGGCTCTTAGAATTAAAGGGCTTCCCACTTTTATTATATATAAAAATGGTGAAATGAAGTGGAGACAAAGTGGTGTTGAAGATGCGAACACTTTAATCGGCCGTATTCAAGAATACATATAATTTATTCTTCTTTGCCAATAAAAAATTCTAAGTAAGAATTAAAATCATCCATTTGTTTTTCTAAAAACTCACCTTCCTCGTAAGAAATAATTACACCTACTAAAGATCTATATCTTTCTATGTCTGTGTAAATTTCTTCAGCATATCTGTTTTTATTTTCATCTTTAAGACTACTAAAATAAAATAAATTTTCCTTGTACTTATTCGCAATTTCTGAAAATAAATTTCTAGCCTTTTCTTTATTTTCAAGTCTATAATAGGAATCTATGTAAGATTCAAGAAGGGTGTAATACCCAAATATATTCACAGGCATATTTTCAATTACTATGTCAGATATTTCTTCCGCTTTGTCATTTTTATTTTCTATAATAAGCTGATTAACTAATCTAGAAATATTACTTCTATAGGTAATGCTATTTTTTCTTGATTCAACATCAAAATACACACCCACATTTCCTTTAGTTCCCCAATCCCAATCTTTAACCATTGAATACATTTTTTCTGTGTTTACTCTACCCATTTCATAGGGATTCGATTGATCGATTGGTGTTT
This sequence comes from Flavobacteriaceae bacterium, assembly GCA_016777305.1. GTDB lineage: Bacteria > Bacteroidota > Bacteroidia > Flavobacteriales > Flavobacteriaceae > SGZJ01. The sequence continues at coordinate 75,628 of JADHRR010000001.1, read as the reverse complement.
TAATAGGAACTAACTTATAACACAAGCCTTCTAACTGTAAATAGTCTTTCATCCATAAATAATCATCATCACCAAATGAACCACCAGTAAAGTAAATTGGTCTTTCCCAGTTGTTTTCGGCAATAATATCAAGCATCATTAATCTATTTTTGTAAAGCGCTTGACCTTTAATTTTAATTATTATTTCATCTACAATTTCATCTGATAAGCTATTATCAACAATTTTATTATTAAGTACAGATTCTTTGTTGACAGGAATTCGAATACTCTCAGTAGGTAGATAATTCGCATTTAAATCTTGCTCTCTCAAATAATTGGTTTCGTAACCTTGTTTTTGCAGTAAGTTTTTATACTTATACTTCTCATCATCTTGTGTTACAAATTTTATAAATGTCTTAATGTCAATAGTATCCAATGTAGTAACTTCTTTTATTATATAATCTCTTGTTCCATATCGATACTTTCCATGAGATAAAGATGACGGTATAGGGTCACTATCATACGCCTTCCTTTTCATTTGATCAATGTACCAATCTGTGTTAAAAAGGCTAGTATTCAAAACACGAACATCAGTTCTAATTCCTTCAATTTCTTGTAAATACCATAATGGGAAAGTATCATTATCACCAATAGTAAATAAAATTGAATTTGGTTCACAAGATTCTAAATATTTTAGCGCCATTGAACGTGCAGTATATCTTCCGGAACGATCATGATCATCCCAGTTGCTACTAGCAAGATTTATGGGTAATATTAAGAGAAAAATAGGGATAGTTAAAAGTTTAATATATTTAGAATTAGTAACTTTTTCTAATGAATTAATTAGACTAAATATTCCAAAACCAATCCAAATACAGTAAACATAAAATGAACCAACAACTGAGTAATCTCTTTCCCTTGGTTCAAAAGGTCTAACATTGGTATATACCTGAATAGCGATACCAGTAAAAACAAAAAACACCAACAAAATCCAAAACATTTCTTTGTCTTTATTATATAAAAAATAGAGACCAATCAAGCCAATTATAAAAGGGATCATATAATACTTGTTCCTTGATTTATTTTCAGCAACATCACTTGGTAAATTTTCTTGACTTAAACCCAAATGAATTTCATCAACAAAATCAATTCCACTAATCCAGTTTCCATGCATATCCATTCTTCCTTGAATATCGTCCTGGCGACCACTAAAATTCCACATAAAATACCTCCAATACATATAGCCAAGTTGATATTGAAAAAGATATTTTACATTACTAACTATGGACGGTTTTTCAATATCAAGGTATGTCCCATATGTCTTTAAAAATTTATGATGCTCATCATAATCTATATCTCCTTGGTAGGTTCTTTTTTTAAAATCATTTACCAATTCAATTAATTCTTTTGCCTCGGGTTGATTTTTATATTTTCTTTTAACTTTATAATCTAAAAATCCAGTATACCTAAGATAGTTTGAAGCATGTTCAGAACTCCACATTCTTGGCAGTATGGAAGCTTGTTCACTGTTAAAATTTTGACTAGCATTTTTATAATTATTAACTATTACATATTTATTTTGAGTTAAATCTTTTTCATATTTTGGCTTGTCATCTTTATAGGGTTTTTCTTCATCTAAACCAGAGTACTGATCAGTAAATAGTGGCCCATAAAATAAATGTGTTTTAGGATATTGTTCAAGATTATAGTAAGCTAATAATTGTCTGGCATCAGAGGGGTCATTTTCATTAATTACTACATCTGAATTTGCTCTTACTGGAAGCATAATCCAAGAAGAAAAACCTATTAAAATAAATAAAACACAAATAGTGACAGTGTTGAAGGTTTTAAGATTATTTTTTACTGTGTAATTTAATAAATAATAGAAAAATGAAATTAATAATAATCCTGCTATAATAGTTCCTGAATTGAAAGGCAGCCCAATTGAATTAACAAAAAACACTTCCAAGACACTAAAATATCTAAGGATGTTAGGAGCTAAAAGTTTAAAGACAAACATTAGAATTCCAACTACAGCTAAATTGGCCAAAATAAACTTCTTAAGTGTAATTGGTTTATAATTTTTGAAAAAATATATCAATCCAATTGCTGGGATAGTCAAAAGTCCCATAAAATGAACCCCGAAAGAAAGACCTACCACAAAGCTTATAAGTACAAGCCATCTATTTCCTCTTGGCAGATGCATCTCTTGTTCCCATTTAAGGCCCAAATAAAATAATATTGACATTATTAGTGTTGCCATTGCATATACTTCTGTTTCTACTGCATTAAACCAAAAGGTATCAGTAAACATAAAAGACAAACTAGCAACTAAAGAGCTTATTAAAATTATAAAATTATTATTTTTTTCAATATTCATTTTTATAGACACTTTTGTCAACAATAGACTAATTGACCAAAACATAAATAATATTGTGAAAGCACTTGATACACCACTCATCAGGTTCATTATATAACCAATTTGGGATGGCTCAATCGCAAATATCGAGAAAAAAGCACCAAGCATTTGAAAAAGAGGAGCGCCAGGTGGATGCCCAACATTAAGTTTAGAAGCAGATAAGATGTATTCACCGGTATCCCAAAAACTAACCGTTGGTTCTGCAGTTAAAGCATATACAATAGCCGCTATTAAAAAACACAGCCATCCTAAAATAGTATTCCATTTTTTAAAATCAATATCACTCATAAATATAATTTGAAAGCCAAATTTAACTATAAAATTTATACTCTATCTTTTTTAACAATTATTTAATCAAAATTTATTTTTTAAAAAATCTTGTTAAAATAAAAGATTATTATAAATTTGCACGCTCAGCAATTGGCCTATGGTGTAACTGGTAACACGTCTGTTTTTGGTGCAGAAGAGTCTAGGTTCGAAACCTAGTGGGCCAACTGAAAACTTTAATTATATTCTCTTGAAGGATGTAATTAAGAATAAAAATTAAATTTGTATATTTGCAACTTTAATTATTATTAATGATTATGAGGGGACTAAGTCCCCTCTTTTTATAGAATTATGTTTAAATCGATTGTCGAAGAATTACTTAAAAAAAGTTTGTTGGAAAGGGAGGATCTTTTTTTAACAGACTTCGAAATTTTGTCCGGTAATAAGATTAGAATTGTTATAGATGGAGATAAAGGAGTTTTGGTCGAAGATTGTATATTTGTTAGTCGCGCCATTGAACACAATATTGACAGAGATGAATATGATTTTTCTCTAGAAGTTAGTTCAGCAGGAGCTTCAGCAGCATTAACTATCTCTAGACAATTTGTAAAAAACATTGGAAGAGTTCTACAGGTTAGAACTAATGATAATCACTATGAGGCTGAATTAGTTGAAGCTACAAGTGACGAAATTAAACTGAAATGGAAACAACGTGAGCCTAAAAAAATTGGCAAGGGTAAAATCACTGTTGAAAAAGAAATTAATTTATTATACAAAGATATAAACGAAGCAAAAGTTAAAATTAAATTTTAATATTATATTATGGAAAATATAGCCTTAATAGAGTCTTTTTCTGAATTTAAAGACGACAAATTAATTGACAGAGTAACTCTAATGACTATTTTAGAAGATGTTTTTAGAAGTGCCTTAAAAAGAAAGTTTGGAGATGATGATAATTTTGATATTATAATTAACCCTGACAAAGGAGATTTAGAGATTTGGAGAAACAGAGTAGTTGTAGCTGATGGTGAAATTGAAGATGAAAATGGCGAAATATCACTTAGCGAAGCCAGACAAATAGAGCCTGATTTTGAGGTGGGTGAAGATGTTTCAGAAGAAGTTAAATTAATTGACCTTGGTAGAAGAGCTATTTTGGCGCTAAGACAAAATTTAGTTTCCAAAATTCATGAACATGATAATACTAACATTTATAAGCAATTTAAGGATTTAGTTGGTGAGATTTACACCGCTGAAGTTCACCATATAAGACATAGAGCTATTATATTGCTAGATGATGAAGGAAATGAAATTATAATGCCAAAAGAAAAACAGATTCCATCTGATTTTTTTAGAAAGGGAGATAATATTAGAGGGGTTATTGAAAGTGTTGAGTTAAAAGGTTCAAAACCATCGATAATTATGTCTAGGACTTCTCCATTGTTTTTAGAAAAATTATTTGAGCAGGAAATTCCAGAGGTATTTGATGGTCTTATAAATGTTAAGAAAGTTGTTAGAATCCCAGGAGAAAAAGCCAAAGTAGCAGTAGATTCATATGATGATAGAATAGATCCTGTTGGTGCATGCGTGGGAATGAAGGGATCTAGAATTCATGGGATAGTTAGAGAGTTAGGCAATGAGAATATTGATGTTATTAATTACACTAATAATCTTCAGCTTTTTATAACTCGCTCATTAAGTCCAGCTAGAATTACCTCTATCAAAATTGATGAAGAAAATAAAAGAGCTGAAGTAATTTTAAAACCTGAAGAAGTTAGCAAAGCAATTGGACGTGGCGGTCATAATATTAGATTGGCAGGTCAAATTACTGGATATGAAATAGACGTATTTAGAGAAGGAGTTGAAGAAGACGTAGAATTAAGAGAATTTAGTGATGAAATAGACGGATGGGTTATTGAAGAACTTGCTAAAGCTGGTTTAGATACCGCAAAAAGTGTTCTGGAACAGGAAGTTGTTGACTTAGTAAAAAGAACTGATCTTGAAGAAGAAACTATTGTTGAGGTAGTTAGAATTCTTAAGGAAGAATTTGAAGATTGATAATATAATTTAAACCAATTTATGGCTCAAAATATTAGATTAAATAAAGTGTTAAGGGAGTTGAATATTTCAATAGACCGTGCTATAGATTTTCTTGAATCCAAAAGCATTGAAATTGAAAAACGTCCAACTACCAAAATTTCTTTAGAGATTTATGAACTATTATCTAATGAATTCCAAACTGATGCAAATAAAAAAGTTGCTTCCAAAGAATTAGGTGAGGCTAAATCCAAAGAAAAAGAAGCTCTAAGAATTAAAAGAGAGGCTGAAATTGAACTTTTATTAAAGAAAAAAGAAGAAGATGCGAAAGTTATAACAGCTGCATCAAAACTAAAAGAAGTAAAAAAAGTTGGAAAAATTGACCTTCAGCCTAATTTAGAAAAACCTAAATCGCTTAAAACTAAAGAATCTGTGGAACCTTCTGCTATTGTAGTTGAAAAAGCTGCTTCCGATGAAAAGAATACTAAAGAAATTGAAATAGATCCTAAAAAAGCTACTACAGAAGGAGCTGTTAAAAAAGATGACAAAGTTGACAGTGAAGATAGCAAAGCTGAATCTGATACAGTCACTACCAAATACAAAAAGTTATCTGGACTTAAGTCAACTGGAGAAACTATTGATTTAACAAAATTTAAAGCTGAAAAGAAAAAAGAAAGCCCTTCTCAGTCTAATTCAAAAAGAAAGAGAAGGAGGATTAGTAAGCCTAACGATAATGCAAAAACTACTCAAAAACCAGGTCAAAGAACAGCTCAAAAATCTAATTTTAAATCAAAGAACACCACCTCTACAAAAGAGGAGCCTAGTGCAGAGGAAGTTCAAAAACAAGTTAGAGAAACACTTGAAAAACTTCAAGGTAAGAGTTCAAAAGGTAAGGGCGCAAAATATAGAAAAGAGAAAAGAGATCAGCACCGTCAAAAAACAGAAGATGAACTTGCAAATGTAGAGGCAGAAAGCAAATTGCTGAAGGTAACAGAATTTGTTACTGCTAGTGAGGTTGCCACGATGATGGATGTTTCTGTTACTGAAATAATATCAGCATGCATGACCTTAGGAATGATGGTTACAATGAATCAGCGTTTAGATGCAGAAACATTAAGCATTGTGGCTGAAGAATTTGGTTACAGCGTTGAGTTTGTAACTGCAGATATTGAAGATTCAATTGAAGAAATATTAGATTCAGAAGAAGATTTAAAGCCAAGAGCCCCAATTGTTACAGTTATGGGTCATGTCGATCATGGTAAAACTTCGCTATTGGATTACATTAGAAAAGAAAATGTTATTGCTGGTGAATCTGGCGGCATTACGCAGCATATTGGAGCATATAGTGTAGAACTTTCAAGTGGACAAAAAATAACTTTTTTAGACACTCCTGGGCATGAGGCATTTACAGCAATGAGAGCAAGAGGAGCACAAGTAACTGATTTGGCAATTATTGTAATTGCTGCAGATGATGATATTATGCCTCAAACAAAAGAGGCTATTTCTCATGCTCAAGCAGCAGGAGTTCCGATAGTCTTTGCAATTAATAAAATTGATAGACCAACGGCAAACCCTGATAAAATTAAAGAAGGTCTTTCCCAAATGAATTTATTAGTTGAAGATTGGGGAGGTAAAATACAGTCTCATGATATTTCTGCATTAAAGGGAGATGGCGTAGATGACTTGTTGGAAAAAGTATTATTAGAAGCAGAGATTTTAGAGCTTAAAGCAAATCCTAATAGAGCTTCATCTGGAACAGTAGTTGAAGCCTTTTTAGACAAAGGAAGAGGTTATGTTTCCACAATCCTAGTTCAAACAGGAACATTAATGATTGGTGACTATGTTTTAGCAGGTAAAAATAGTGGTAAAGTTAAAGCAATGCATGATGAAAGAGGTAATATTGTTGAAACTGCCGGTCCTTCGTCTCCAATATCAATTCTTGGTTTAGACGGAGCTCCCCAAGCTGGTGACAAGTTTATTGTTTTTTCAGATGAAAGAGAGGCTAAGCAAATTGCTGTTAAAAGAACACAATTGCAAAGAGAGCAATCTGTTAGAACACAAAGGCATATTACACTTGATGAAATTGGAAGAAGAATTGCTTTAGGAGACTTTAAAGAATTAAATATTATTCTCAAAGGAGATGTTGATGGATCTGTTGAAGCATTAACTGATTCCTTCCAGAAATTATCAACTGAAGAAATTCAAGTAAATATTATACATAAAGCAGTTGGAGCAATAACTGAAAGCGATGTTTTATTAGCATCTGCTTCTGATGCAATTATAATTGGGTTTAATGTTAGGCCAACAGGCAATGCAAGACAAATAGCAGATAAAGAAGAAATAGACATCAGAATGTATTCAATAATATATGATGCTATTAATGATTTGAAAGATGCTATGGAAGGAATGCTGTCTCCAGACTTTAAAGAAGAGATAACTGGGACTTCAGAAGTTAGAGAGACTTTTAAAATTTCAAAAATCGGTACTATTGCAGGTTGTATGGTTACAACTGGAAAAATATTTAGAAATTGTGGTGTTAGATTAATTCGTGACGGAGTTGTAATCTACTCTGGTGAATTATCTTCCCTTAAAAGGTTTAAAGATGATGTTAAAGAAGTTGCAAAAGGTTATGATTGTGGAATGCAAATTAAAAATTACAACGATTTAAATGAGGGTGATATAATAGAAGGTTTCCAACAAGTAGAAATTAAGAAAAAACTTAAATAGTTATTTATTGTTTTATTTCAACCAGATCAGCGTTAGTATTTTCGATCTTTGGTTTTGGTCTAAAGATAAACGCTTCGGGATATTTTTTTTTAATCATTAAAAGTTTTTTGTCAGCTTCTAATTGTGAATAAAAATCACCTATCCAAACTTTATAATTGGGAGTCTCATAAACCAGTTCTATGTTAGTATTAGAATAATCATCTTTATCATGATTTGCAATTAATTCTAAAGCCTTGTCTCTCTCTCCACTAAATATTTGAATTTTTAAATCAAATGTATTTTTATTTATTTCCTTTTTGAGCTTTAACAAACTATCAATTCTGCTGTCTTGATTTACTTGAGCTAATTGGCTTTGTGAAAACGAGTTAGCGCACAAAAAAAATATACTTAAGTAGGTAATAATCTTATTCAATTTTTCTTTACTTTTGAATTACAAATGTATACTTATTTTTAATAAGCTCTAAATATATTATTTAGAATGTTTATAAATTATAATTTTGAATTAAAATTACCATATGTGAGGGCTAAATAATCGTTGATATGTATTATTTTTGTGCTTGATTTTTATAAATGATTTTTTCTTTTTAAATGAATAAAAAATATAATAAAGTAGATTCTAAATTTTACTTAATTAAAAATTCAAAATTTTTCTCTTGTATCTCTCTCAGGAAACTACTTCTGCCGCTTGCTTTTATTTTTACAATTTCTTCTCTTGGACAAGACGCTGACCCTGTAAAAGGAAAAGCTTTATTTAATTCTAATTGTGCTGCATGTCACAAGCTTGATAAAAAAATGACTGGCCCAGCATTAAGGGGAGTTGAAGATAGACTTTACAATGACGAAGGTCTAGACAGAGAATGGCTCTACAAATGGATTAGAAATAGCTCATCTCTAATTAAATCTGGTGATGATTACGCTAACAAAATTTATGCTGAATATAATGGAGCTGCTATGACAGCTTATCCTCAGTTATCAGATGATGATTTAAATAATATTTTAGCATATACCGCCCAAGAAAAACCTGCCCCTGTAGTTAAAGCTGTTGAAGTTTCTCCAACTAGTGAAAATACTTCTAATGGCATCTCTAACGAAATAATATTAGGAGTTTTTGCATTTATGTTTTTGCTTCTATCATTAGGGTTATTTGTAGTTAACAAAACACTTAGAAGTTTTGCTGCACAAAACAATATTCAGTTACCAACTAAAAAGAAATCTACAAGAAAACCTCTTTGGAAAGCTTTCGTTGATAACCAGTTTTTAATGTTATGTAGTGCTATCATAATGCTTTTAGTTAGTGCTTATTTTGTTTATGGATTTCTAATGCAAATCGGAGTTAATCAGGGTTACGAACCTGTACAACCTATACATTACTCGCATAAAATTCATTCAGGAGATAATGAAATAGACTGTAATTATTGCCATTCTTCTGCACGAGTTAGTAAGCACTCTGGAATACCATCACTTAATGTTTGTATGAATTGTCACAAATCTATATACGAATATAATGGAGAAACCACTGAAGAGTACTCTAAGGAGTTTTATGATGCTGAAATTCAGAAACTATACAAAGCAGTTGGATGGGATGATGAGTCTCAAGAATATACTGGTGAAACTCAAGCTGTTAAGTGGGTAAGAATTCACAACCTTCCTGACTTTTCATATTTCAATCACGCTCAACATGTTTCTGTTGGAGGTATTGAATGTCAAACTTGTCACGGGCCTGTTGAAGAGATGGAAATAATGTATCAGTACTCTCCTTTAACAATGGGTTGGTGTATAAATTGTCATCGTGAAACTAACGTTAAGGTTAAGGATAATCAGTATTATGAGAAGATTCACGAGCAATTATCCAAAAAATATGGAGTTGAAAAGTTAACTGCTGCTCAAATGGGTGGTTTAGAATGTGGAAAATGTCATTATTAATATTTTATATATAATTATTTATGTCATCAAATAAGAATAAGAAATATTGGAAAAATTTAGCGGAATTAAACCCGTTAAATAATAGTGCATTAGAGTCACTAGGTCAGAAAGAATTTGTTGAAGAAATTCCTGTTGATGAATTTCTAGCTGATGACAAAAATTTATCAAATTCTTCAACTTCAAGAAGAGATTTTCTTAAATATGTTGGTTTTAGTACTGCTGCAGCATCGCTTGCAGCTTGCGAAGGTCCTGTAATTAAATCTATACCTTATGTAGTTCAACCTGAACAAATAATTCCTGGTATAGCAAATTATTATGCAACTAGTATTGCAAATGGTTATGATTTTGCTAATGTCCTGATAAAGACTAGAGAAGGAAGGCCAATTAAGATAGAGTTAAACAAATTAGCTCCAATATCTGCCTCTGCAAATGCTAGAGTTCAAGCTTCTGTATTAGATTTATACGATAGTTTCAGATTAGCTAAGCCTTTTAAAAATCAAGTTGAAAGTTCTTGGACTGAGTTTGAAAGTGATACAAAGAAAAAATTAAATTCATTAAAGAACACTTCAAAGTCTATTGTTTTTTTAACCCAGACTTTTGCTAGTCCTTCTACGCACAAATTAATTAGTGATTTTATAAAGAATTATTCTAATGCAAAACACATTGTTTACGATTCAGTTTCTGAATCAGCTGCACTAGAGGCTTATGAATCTAAATATGGATCTAGAGGTTTACCAAATTATGATTTTTCATTATCAGATTTAATTATTTCTATTGGTGCAGATATTTTAGGAGATTGGCAAGGAGGTGGATTTGACTCAAAGTATGGACAATCTAGAATACCTACTAATGGTAAAATGTCTAGACATATTCATTTTGAAGCTAATATGTCTCTAACTGGAGCTAATGCAGATAACAGATATCCTGTTAATCAAAATGAACAAAAACTTGTGTTATTATCTATTTATTCCAAATTATTTAATTTACAAGCTGACATAAATATTAGTGATAAACTTGTTAAAGTTGTCAATAGTGTAATGAATGAATTACTAGAAAGTGATAACCCAGTAGTTGTTTCTGGAATTCAGGAAGTAGAATATCAAAACTTAGTCCTTGACATTAATCAAAGATTGAATTCTAAAGCTTTTCAGCCTGAGAAAACTATATTAACTAGACAAGGAAATGATAGTGAAGTATCTAAATTAATCGAAGACATGAATGATGGTAAAGTTGGAGCCATAATTATGGCAGGTGTTAATCCAGTTTACACTTTATCTAATTCAAATGATTTTGTTGAAGGTTTAAAAAAGACAGAAATGTCTGTGTTATTTTCAATGAAAAATGACGAAACAGCTCTACATGTAGATTATCTTGCTGCAGCTCCGCATTATCTTGAGTCTTGGGGAGATACAGAAATGTCTACAGGTGAATTTTCAATAACTCAGCCAACTATTAGGCCTATATTTGATACTAAACAATTTCAAGATTTAATATTAATATGGAACAATAATAGTAGTTCTTTCCATGATTATATAAAGTCAAATTGGAACGATAATATATTAAAGAATAAAACTTGGAACCAAGCACTACATGACGGTATTTTCCAAAATAAAAAATCTATTAAATCACGAAATAGTTATTTAAAAGTTTCCAAGAAAAATACTACCTATATTTTAGCACTTGCTAGCTCAATTAATGAGGCATCAGATAATACATTTGAGTTAAATTTATATTCCAAAACTGGGATGGGTGATGGTCAATGTGCTAATAATCCATGGTTACAAGAATTTCCTGACCCTATCACTAGGACTACTTGGGACAATTACTTAACTATCTCTGAATCAGATGCTAAAAAACTTAATCTTTACCTAGAGCCTTCTACATTTTTTAATCAAAGTAAAAATGGAGCTGATGGGGGGTTAAATGGGAAGTATGCCGTTATCAGCTTAGAAGATATCGAAATAAAAGTTCCAGTAATGATTCAGCCAGGCCAAGCACGTGGAACTGTTGGTCTGTCCTTTGGATACGGTCGAAATAGAGGGGTAAAAGATATTATGATGACTGGGGTTAATGGCTTTAAGTTGTTTAAGAATTTTAAACCTACACAGGCTATTAAAATTAATTTTACTGACGAAATTCATGAGTTTGCATCTGTTCAGCTACACAATACATTAATGGGTAGAGGTGATATTATAAAAGAAACAAGCCTCGAGGTTTTTAATACTAAAAATGTAAATGATTGGAACCCTGAAGCAGTAGTTTCATTAAATCATATTGAAACTCCAGTTTCTTCTCCATCAGTTGATCTTTGGGATGAATTTGATAGATCAATTGGGCATCATTTTAATTTATCAATAGATTTAAACGCATGTACGGGTTGTGGAGCTTGTGTAATTGCATGTCATGCTGAAAATAATGTACCTGTTGTTGGTAAAGAAGAAATCAGAAAAAGTCGTGATATGCACTGGTTAAGAATTGATAGATACTATTCTTCTGAGGATTCTTTTGAAAGTGATGATCAGAAAAAAGATGATATTAATGGTTTAGGTAGTTCTTTATCTACTTTTGGAGAAATGGAAAATCCATCAGAAAATCCCCAAGTTGCTTTCCAGCCCATAATGTGTCAACACTGTAATCATGCTCCATGTGAAACAGTTTGTCCAGTAGCTGCTACTACACATGGTAGACAGGGTCAAAACCAAATGACATATAATAGATGTGTTGGGACTAGATATTGTGCTAATAATTGCCCTTACAAGGTTAGAAGATTCAATTGGTTCTTATACAATGAGAACGATGAATTTGATTATCATATGAATGATGATTTAGGTAGAATGGTTCTAAATCCAGATGTTACTGTTAGATCTAGAGGGGTTATGGAAAAATGCTCTTTCTGTATTCAAAATACACAGTCTGTGATTTTAAAAGCCAAACTAGAGGGTCGTGCTGTTGCTAAAGGAGAATTTAACGATGCAGTAGCGTGTTCAGCTGCTTGTAGTAGTGGAGCGATGAAGTTTGGAGATATAAATGAAAAAGAAAGTCCGATTTCAAAGTTAATTAAAGATGATCGTGCTTATCACTTGTTAGATGCGGTTGGTACAAAGCCGAATGTAGTTTATCAGGTTAAAGTTAGAAATAATAAAAATAGTTAATAATATAATATTATGGCGTCTCATTACGAAGCACCTATTAGAAGACCATTAGTAGCAGGAGAGAAATCTTACCATGATGTTTCTGTTGATATTGCTCGACCTGTTGAAGGCCAAGCTAATAAACAATGGTGGATTGTGTTTTCATTAGCCCTTACTGCATTTTTATGGGGTATTGGTTGTATTATTTATACAATATCTACTGGTATAGGTGTTTGGGGATTAAATAAAACTGTTGGCTGGGCTTGGGATATTACTAATTTTGTTTGGTGGGTAGGTATTGGACATGCGGGAACTTTAATTTCAGCTGTTTTATTAATTTTTAGACAAAAATGGAGGATGGCTATTAACAGATCAGCCGAAGCGATGACTATTTTTTCGGTTGTTCAAGCAGGTTTGTTTCCAATAATACATATGGGTAGACCTTGGTTAGCATATTGGGTTTTACCGATACCTAATCAATTTGGATCTTTATGGGTCAATTTTAATTCTCCATTATTATGGGATGTTTTTGCTATATCAACTTACTTATCTGTATCTCTTGTTTTTTGGTGGACCGGGCTTCTTCCTGATTTTGCTATGATTAGAGATAGAGCTGTAAAACCTTTCCAAAAGAAAATATATAGTCTTCTTAGTTTTGGTTGGTCTGGTAGAGCTAAAGATTGGCAAAGGTTTGAAGAGGTCTCTCTTGTTTTAGCTGGTTTAGCTACACCATTAGTTTTATCTGTTCATACAATAGTATCTTTTGATTTTGCCACTTCTGTAATTCCTGGTTGGCACACCACTATATTTCCTCCATATTTTGTTGCAGGTGCAATATTTTCTGGTTTTGCAATGGTTAATACATTGCTAATAATTATGAGAAAAGTATGTGCTTTGGAAGATTATATTACGGTTCAACATATTGAATTAATGAATATTGTAATTATGATAACTGGATCCATTGTAGGAGTCGCTTACATAACAGAATTATTCATTGCCTGGTACTCAGGAGTTGAGTACGAACAATACGCTTTTTTAAATAGAGCCACTGGTCCGTATGCGTGGGCTTATTGGATGATGATGAGTTGTAATGTGTTTTCTCCTCAATTTATGTGGTCAAAACGTTTAAGAACAAGTATAATGTTCTCATTCTTTATTTCAATTGTTGTAAATGTTGGAATGTGGTTTGAAAGATTTGTAATTATAGTCACTTCATTACATAGAGATTATTTACCTTCATCTTGGACAATGTTCTCTCCAACATTTGTAGAGATAGGTATATTTATAGGTACTATAGGGTTTTTCTTTGTGTTATTTTTACTGTACGCAAGAACATTTCCTGTAATTGCTCAAGCTGAAGTTAAAACTATTTTAAAGAGTTCTGGAGAGAGGTATAAAAATTTAAGAGATTCTGGAGAATCTTTAGTTGGTACTGGTGCTGACAAAAGAACTTCTAAAGTTTCTACTAAAAAAATAAAAAAAACAAATAAGTAATGGGATCCTCAAAATTTGTTCATGCTATTTATAATGATGATGATGTTTTATTATCAGCTGTAAAAATGGTTAAAGGTGAGAAGTTTCACATTGAAGAAATTTATACTCCTTTTCCTGTTCACGGCCTTGATAAAGCTATGGGTCTTGAGCCTACAAGGATAGCTATTGCTTCTTTTATATATGGGTGTATTGGATTTACTGTGGCTATCTTGATGATGAACTATATAATGATAGAAGATTGGCCTATGGATATTGGTGGTAAACCGAGTTTTAGTTATATTGAAAATATGCCTTCTTTTGTTCCAATTATGTTTGAATTAACAGTATTTTTTGCTGCTCACTTGATGGTAATAACATTTTATTTAAGAAGTAGAATGTGGCCTTTTAAAAAAGCTGAGAATCCGGATAAAAGAACCACTGATGATCATTTTCTGATGGAAATTGATCCGTCTAATAAACTTAAGGATCTTGAAAAAATCCTTAAAAAGTCTGGAGCTGTAGAAATAAAAATTATTGAAAAAGAATCACATTAATATTATGAAAAACATATTTAAAATATTAATAATTACTTTGGTTATTGGATCATTAATTTCCTGTAACTCTAAGGATTCTCGTAACTATGAGTATATGCCTAATATGTATAAGTCAATTCCTTATGATACCTATGGTGAATATGATAATTTTTTAGATGGAAATTCTGCTTTGGTACCACCAGAAGGTACAATAGCAAGAGGTTATTCGTTATTTGAATTTGAAAATAATACAGCTGGCTATGAGCTAGCTAAAAAGCAATTAAAAAGCCCGTTTACCTCATCTCAAGAAGTTGATTTAAAGACTGGTAAAGAATTATACAATATTTATTGTGCTGTATGCCATGGTAGTAAAGGTGCTGGCCAAGGGATTTTAGTTAAAAGAGAAAAGATTTTAGGTATACCAAGTTATTCAGACGTCGGTAGAGCTATTAATGAAGGAAGTATTTATCATACCATTTATTATGGTAAAAATTCTATGGGTTCTTATGCAGGTCAATTAAATGAAGATGAAAGATGGTTAGTAACTCATTATGTTTTAAAATTAAAATCAGATTTAGAAAATTAAAATAAAGATTTAGATAAATGTATACTATTTCAAACAGATTAAAAATATTTTCTATCTCCCTAATTATACTGGGAGCTTTAGGTTGGAGTTACAGTTATGTGAATTCACATAAATCTTTAGAAGAAGTTAAAGAAATGTTAGCTTACGAATCTTCTCACGGAGATTCCCATGACGATTCTCATGAAGTTACTAATCATGGATCTGAATCAAATGATGACAGTCATTCTGAATTATCACATCATTCAAATGAGGATATACATGCTGAACATGTGATGCATCAAATTCATAATAGACCTTATGCAGCATTGTATGTAGCTGCTTTCTTTTTCATGATGATAGCCCTAGGTGTACTCGCTTTTTATGCAATACAATATGCATCACAAGCAGGATGGTCACCCGTCCTATACAGAGTTATGGAAGCTATTACTTATTACTTATTACCTGGGGCGCTTATTGTTTTATTAATTGCAATTATTGGTGATAAACATATTTTTATCTGGATGGATCCAGAAGTTGTAGCACATGATGAAATAATTCAAGGAAAATCTAGCTGGCTAAATAAACCATGGTTTATAGTTAGAGCCTTAATATTCATTGGAGGTTGGAGTTTATATAGGTATTTTTCTAGAAAATTTTCTTTAGCACAAGATAACGATAGTGGGAATAAATATTTCAAATTGAACTTTAGAATATCTGCAGCTTTTTTAGTGTTTTTTATATATACTGAATCCATGATGTCTTGGGATTGGATAATGAGTGTAGATCCGCATTGGTTTAGTACTTTGTTTGGATGGTATTTACTAGCTAGTATGTTGGTAAGTGGTATTACAGTAATAGCTTTAATTACAATTTATCTAAAATCCAAAGGCCACTTAGATGTTGTTAACGATAGTCACTTACACGATTTAGCTAAATTTATGTTTGGTTTTAGTGTGTTTTGGACTTACTTGTGGTTTTCACAATTTATGTTGATATGGTATGCAAACATTCCAGAGGAAGTCACTTACTATATTACCAGAATAGAAGATTATACTATTCCATTTTTTGGAATGATTATTATGAATTTTATTTTCCCTTTTTTAGTTCTTATAAACAGCGATTATAAACGAATTCCTTGGTTTATTGTTATGGCCGGTATAGTTATATTAATTGGACATTATGTTGATGTTTTCAATATGATTATGCCAGCTACTGTAATCGATAGATGGTACTTTGGTTTACCTGAGATCAGTGCTTTAGCATTATTTTCAGGACTGTTTTTATTGATTGTGTTTTATTCATTGTCAAAAGCACCACTATTAGTAAAGGGTAACCCATACATTAAAGAAAGTGAAAACTTTCATTATTAATATTTAAGTATATATAAATGAGTACTTTTTTCACAATTTTAATTTTATTTTTTGTAGTAACAGCTATCTGGCAGATAGTAAAAATATATGACTTGACTCAAGTGAGTACTGTTGCTAAAGATAGTTCGCAAATCGCTAATGATAAGGACAATAAGGTAAATGGATATTTAATGTTAGGATTCCTAATATTTATTTATGTCATAACAATTATTTGTTTTATTAGATACGGAGACTTTCCTCTTATGTCGAACTCAGCATCAGTTCATGGATCTAAGATTGACGATCTTATGATGGTCTCTATGGTACTTATTTTCTTTGTTCAAACAGTAACTCAATTTTTCTTATACTATTTTGCATACAAATATAAAGGTCAAAAAGGAAGAAAAGCTTTCTTCTACTCTGACAACCATAAGCTAGAATTTTTATGGACTATCATACCTGCTTTAGTTCTTACTGTATTAATAACTTACGGTCTATTGACTTGGTCAGATATCATGAATGTAGACCAAGACGAAGATCCAATAGTAATAGAATTATATGCTCAACAATTTAATTGGAAAGCTAGATACTCTGGTGAAGACAATGCTTTAGGTAAAGCTAATGTAAGATTAATTGATATAGATAGAGCAAATATTTTAGGTCTTGACGAATTTGATCCAAACGCACAAGATGATATTATAACAACTGAACTTCATCTTCCAGTAGGAAAGCCAGTTTTATTTAAAATGAGATCTCAAGATGTTTTACACTCTGCCTACATGCCACACTTTAGAGCTCAAATGAATTGTGTTCCTGGGATGATTACTCAATTTGGTTTTACTCCTAGTGTTACCACAGCAGAGATGAGAGAAACCCCTGAGATGATAGAAAAAATATTAAATATTAACAATATAAGAGCCGAAAAAAGTAAAGAATTACAAGAAAAAGGTGAAGAAGTTTTAGACCCTTATGAATTTGATTATCTTTTATTGTGTAATAAAATCTGTGGTAAATCTCATTACAACATGCAAATGAAAATAGTAGTTGAAACACAAGAAGAATTTGATAAATGGATAAATCAGCAGACTAAATTTAAAAATTCATTAATAGCTCAAAAATAATATTTACAGTATGTCAGAATATATAGAAATTGATCCAAACGAAGATCACGGACATCATCATAAAGAAACATTTATTACTAAGTATATATTTAGCCAGGATCATAAAATGATTGCTAAGCAATATTTAATCACTGGGGTTCTTTTTATGGGGGTAATAGGGATATTAATGTCTCTTTTAATGAGATTACAAATTGCTTGGCCAGAAGAACCAAATATAATTTTTGAATTTTTTCTAGGTAAGTGGGCGCCAGATGGTGTTATGGATGCTGATATTTATTTAGCGCTTGTTACTATGCATGGGACAATAATGGTATTCTTTGTTCTAACTGCAGGATTAAGTGGAACCTTTAGTAATTTATTAATTCCCCTTCAATTAGGAGCCAGAGATATGGCATCTGGATTTTTGAATATGGTTTCTTTCTGGTTATTTTTCTTATCTACTGTTATCATGGTAGCTTCTATTTTTGTTGAAGCAGGTCCAGCTGCAGCTGGATGGACTATCTATCCTCCTTTAAGTGCTGTAGAGTTAGCTCAGGGTGGTTCAGGGCTTGGAATGACTTTATGGTTAGTCTCAATGGCAATTTTTATTGCATCTTCTTTACTAGGGTCGCTAAATTATATAGTTACTGTTATAAATTTAAGAACTAAAGGAATGACATTAACAAGAATGCCGTTGACTATTTGGGCATTTTTTGTTACAGCAATAATTGGAGTTATTTCTTTCCCAGTTTTACTATCTGCTGCTTTATTGCTAATAATGGATAGATCGTTCGGGACATCATTTTTCTTATCTGATATTTTTATTCAAGGCGAAGTTTTACATTATCAAGGTGGTTCACCAGTTTTATTTGAGCATTTGTTTTGGTTCCTAGGTCACCCTGAAGTATATATTGTTTTGTTACCAGCTTTAGGGATTGCATCAGAAGTAATTGCAACAAACTCCAGAAAGCCAATTTTTGGATATAAAGCAATGATTTTATCTATTCTTGCAATTGCATTTTTATCTACAATTGTTTGGGGACATCATATGTTTATTTCTGGAATGAATCCATTTTTAGGATCTGTATTCACCTTTACAACTTTATTAATTGCTATTCCATCTGCTGTTAAAGCATTTAATTATATAACCACGTTGTGGAAAGGAAACATACAGTTTAACCCTGCTATGTTATTTTCAATTGGCTTTGTTTCAACATTTATAACTGGTGGATTAACTGGTATTATACTTGGAGATAGCGCTCTTGATATTAATTTACATGATACATACTTTGTGGTTGCCCATTTTCATTTAGTTATGGGTATTTCTGCATTATATGGATTATTCGCCGGTGTTTATCATTGGTTCCCTATGCTGTTTAATAGAATGCTAAACAAGAACCTTGGATACATACATTTCTGGGTAACCGCTATATGTGCCTATGGAGTATTTTTCCCAATGCATTTTATTGGTATGGCTGGGCTTCCGAGAAGATATTATACAAATTCTAATTTCCCTTTATTTGATGATTTAGCTGACACTAATAAAATTATAACAGGTTTTGCTATTGTTGGTGGTCTAATACAAATCGTATTCTTATATAATTTCATTCATAGTATGTTTTACGGAAAAAAATCTCCACAAAACCCTTGGAAATCGAATACTTTAGAATGGACTGCTTCAATGAAGCATATTCACGGAAATTGGAAAGGTAAAATTCCTGAAGTATTTAGATGGCCTTATGATTATAGTAAGCCTGGTTACAAAGAAGATTTTGTGCCACAGATTAAACCTATGAAAAAAGACGAGATAGAATATTAATGTTCAATTAATTTGATTAATAAAAAAAAGCCTTTCTTTTTAGAAGGGCTTTTTCTTTATATTTGTTTTATGAATGAAAATTTAGATCCATCTTCAAATAATTTGTCATCTGATGAGCATGAGTTTGAACAAAATTTAAGACCATTATCTTTTGCTGATTTTACTGGACAAGATCACATATTAGAAAATTTAAAAATTTTCATTCAGGCTTCAAATCAAAGAAACGATGCTTTAGACCACACCTTGTTCCATGGTCCACCCGGACTTGGAAAAACAACATTAGCAAATATTTTAGCTAATGAATTAAATGTTGGTATAAAAGTTTCATCGGGACCTGTTTTAGACAAGCCAGGTGATTTAGCTGGGCTTCTAACTAACTTAGAAGAAAGGGATGTTTTGTTTATTGATGAAATTCATAGATTGAGTCCAATTGTCGAAGAATATCTTTATTCTGCTATGGAAGATTATAAGATTGATATTATGATTGAGTCTGGCCCAAATGCTAGATCAGTACAAATAAACCTTAATCCTTTTACTTTAATTGGAGCTACAACGAGATCAGGACTATTAACTGCTCCAATGAGAGCTAGATTTGGAATTACAAGTAGACTTGAATATTATACAAAAGAGGTTTTGTCTACCATTATAAAAAGAAGTGCAGATATTTTAAATGTACCTATATCAAACGATGCATCAATCGAAATTGCGGGACGAAGTAGAGGGACTCCTAGAATTGCCAATGCTCTTTTAAGAAGAGTTCGTGATTTTGCTCAAATTAAAGGAAATGGTGAGATAGATCTAAAAATCTCTAAAAGTAGTTTGCAAGCACTAAATGTTGATAAATATGGACTTGATGAGATGGATAATAAAATTCTCAATACCATTATCGACAAATTTAGTGGTGGACCAGTTGGGTTAAATACTCTTTCTACAGCAGTTGGAGAAAATGCTGAAACAATTGAAGAGGTGTATGAGCCTTTTTTAATTCAGCAAGGTTTTATTATGAGAACTCCCAGAGGAAGAGAAGTTATGGATATTGCATACAAGCACCTTGGAAAAGTTAAAGCTAATAAACAAAAGGGTTTGTTTTAATTTTAAAAACTCCATTGACTAAAAAACAAAAATATACTGAACTTATTAAGTCTGAAGCAAATAGACTTGGCTTTATTTCATGTGGTATAAGTAAATCTCAGTTTTTAGAAGAAGAAGCACCTAGACTAGAAAAATGGCTTAATAAAAATATGCATGGAGAAATGAAATATATGGAAAATCATTTCGATAAAAGATTAGATACTAGAAAGTTAGTTTCAGATTCTAAAAGTGTTATCTCATTATTATATAATTATTATCCAAGTGAGGAATTAAGTGTTGAAAAATCTCCAAAAATCTCCAAATATGCATATGGTAATGATTATCATTTTGTTGTGAAAGACAAGGTAAAAGAGTTGCTGTATTTTATTAGAGAAAATATTGGTGAAGTTTCTGGTAGAGCATTTGTTGATTCAGCCCCTATACTAGAAAAGGCATGGGCTGCAAAAAGTGGCCTAGGCTGGGTAGGAAAAAACTCAAACTTAATCACTAAAAAAGTTGGCTCTTTTTATTTTATTACTGAATTGATAATAGACTTGGATTTAATAAATGATCATATAGAAACGGATCATTGCGGATCATGCACTGCTTGTATAGAAGCATGCCCAACAGACGCAATAGTTGAACCTTATGTTGTAGATGGAAGTAAATGTATATCCTATTTTACAATTGAATTAAAAGATAATATCCCCAGCTCAATGAAGGGAATGTTTGAAAATTGGATGTTTGGCTGTGATATTTGCCAAGATGTTTGTCCATGGAATAAATTTTCAAAAGCTCATAACGAACCATTATTTAATCCTAATCCTGATCTATTATCAATGACAAAAAAAGATTGGGATGAAATAACTCAGGAAACTTTTAGTAAGGTTTTTTCGAAATCAGCTGTAAAAAGAACAAAACTCAAAGGGTTGAAAAGAAATATAAATTTCTTAAAACATTAGCCTACTTAAGTTTTTGTTTTACCTATAAGATATTACATTTGTAATTCATCTACCATCCAAATGAAAAGAAAAACAACAAGAAAACAAGCATTAGATTATCACGCTAAGCCTAGTCCAGGTAAAATTAAAGTAGTTCCTACAAAAAAATATGCTACTCAAAGAGATCTCTCTTTAGCCTACTCACCAGGTGTTGCTGAGCCATGTCTAGAGATAGAAAAAGACAAATCAAATTCTTATAAATATACTTCAAAAGGAAATTTAGTAGCTGTTATCACCAATGGAACGGCTGTTTTAGGATTAGGAAATATTGGTGCAGAAGCATCAAAACCTGTGATGGAAGGAAAGGCTTTACTTTTTAAAATTTTTGCTGACATTGACGTTTTTGATATTGAAGTTGATACAGAAAACATTGATGAATTTATTAATACTGTAAAAAATATAGCACCTACTTTTGGAGGAATCAATCTTGAGGATATTAAAGCACCTGAGGCTTTTGAAATTGAAAGAAGATTAATGAAAGAGCTTAACATACCAGTGATGCATGATGATCAACACGGTACAGCAATTATTTCTGCAGCGGCATTAATTAATGCCTTAGAAATTGCAGATAAAAAAATAGAAGAAGTCAAAATGGTTATTAGCGGAGCAGGGGCCGCAGCCATCTCATGTGCAAAACTTTATAAGTCTTTTGGACTTAATAATGATAATATTGTAATGCTTGATAGTAAAGGAGTTATTAATTCTAAAAGAAAAAATTTAAATAAGAGCAAATCTGAGTTTGCAACTTCAAAGAACATCTCGACATTAGACCAAGCTATAGTCGACTCAGATGTTTTTATAGGCCTTTCAACTTCGGATATATTAACTCCAAAAATGTTAAATAAAATGGCTAAAAACCCTATTGTATTTGCCATGGCTAATCCAGACCCAGAAATTAATTATATGTTAGCTACAAACACAAGAGAGGACGTTATTATGGCAACTGGAAGAAGTGATAACCCAAATCAAGTCAATAATGTTTTAGGGTTCCCATTTATTTTTAGAGGTGCTTTAGATGTTAGAGCAACGACTATTAATGAGGAGATGAAAAAAGCTGCTGTTATTGCACTTGCAGATTTAGCTAAAGAAGCAGTTCCTGAGCAAGTTAATGTTGCCTATGATCAAACAAGATTAACTTTTGGTAGAGATTATATTATACCAAAACCATTTGATCCACGACTGATTTCTGTTGTTCCACCAGCTGTTGCTAAAGCAGCTATGGATAGTGGTGTAGCTCAATTTCCAATTAAAAATTGGCCTAAATATATAGATGAACTTATTGAAAGGTCTGGAGGCGATAATAAATTGGTAAGATTGATGCATGGTAGAGCAAAAAGAAACCCTAAAAGAGTAGTTTTTGCAGAGGCAGATCAATTAACAGTGTTAAAAGCTGCTCAATTTGTTCATGATGAAGGAATTGCAATTCCAATTTTATTAGGAAGAAATGAAACTATAAAAATGTTAATGGAAGAGTTGGATTTTGATGATGCTATTGAAATAGTAGATCCAAAAGAAAACAATCAAGAAATGATTAATGAATATGCTCACATTTATTGGAAAAAAGAAGAAAGAAAAGGGTTAACACTTTTAGCATCAAAAAAATTAATGCGAGAGAGAAATTATTTTGGAGCTATGATGGTTAACACTGGAGATGCCGATGCTTTAATTACTGGTTATTCAAAAAGCTATCCAAATGTTGTAAAACCTATATTAAAACTAATCGGTTTGGATGAAGGTGCAACCAGAATTGCTACAACAAATTTATTAATAACTGAAAGAGGCCCACTGTTTCTTAGCGATACTTCTATCAACATTGATCCTAATGCCTCGGAATTAGCAAAAATTGCACAGATGACAGCAACAACGGTTAAAATGTTTGGTATAGATCCTGTCATTGCAATGACATCTTATTCTAATTTTGGATCTTCCAAAGATATTTCAGCAACAAAGGTTAGAAATGCTGTTAAGTATTTACACAGATCTTCACCCGACTTAATTGTTGACGGTGAACTCCAAACAGATTTTGCGCTCAATAACGTAATGAGAAATGATATTTTTCCTTTTTCAAAATTATCCTCAAAAAAGGTAAATACATTAATATTTCCAAATTTAGATTCAGCAAATATCACCTATAAACTTTTAAAAGAATTAAACAAAGCTGACAATATAGGTCCAATAATGATGGGTCTAAAAAAACCTGTACATATTTTACAATTAGACGCATCTGTTGATGAAATTATAAATATGACTGCAATAGCAGTAATTGATGCTCAAATGAAAGAGTCAAGAAAATAAATTAACTAAATTTGGTAAAATAATAAACTATGATAACTCACATAAAAGGAAAATTAATTGAAAAGTCACCTACAAGTGTTATCATTGAAGTCAATGGAATAGGTTATTTAATTAACATTTCTTTAAATACATTTTCTGCAATTCCCGACCAGGAAAATTTAAAACTATATACCCATCTTCAAATCAAAGAAGATTCTCATACGTTATTTGGTTTTTATTCTAGAAAAGAAAGAGAGATTTTTAGGCTACTGATTTCTGTAAGTGGAATTGGTGCGAGTATAGCCAGAACAATGTTATCTTCTCTTTCTCCTGAACAAATAATCCAAGGAATTTCAATTGGAGATTCTGCAATGATTCAATCTGTCAAAGGTATCGGCCTTAAAACATCTCAAAGAGTTATAATAGAGCTAAAAGACAAAGTCTTAAAAATATATGATCTTGATGATAAAATTTCTTTCCAAAATAACAATACAGCTAAAGAAGAAGCGTTATCTGCACTAGAAGTGCTTGGAATTAACAAAAAAACTTCTGAAAAATTAGTTGATAAAATCATATTAGATAATGCAGATGCTTCAGTTGAACTCATTATAAAAGAAGCTTTGAAAAATTTATAATTTAGTTTGAATAAATTCAAAAATATAGTAGTACGTGAATTTAATATACTTCTATTTGGTATAATTATAATTCTATCTATTTCAACTGCTTTTTCTCAAAATCTAACATCTGAAGAATTTTCTACAACTAATCTTGAATTAGAAAACCCTACTAGTATTGAGGAAAATTACACTTACGACCCAATTAGTGATAGGTATTTTTTTAATCAATCAGTTGGTGATTTTAATATAAACTATCCAATTATTTTATCTCCAAAAGAATATGAAGATTTAATTTTAGATGAAAATTTAAAAAAATATTATAAAGACAAAATCAAAGCTGCTGAGGGTAGACTTGATGGTTCAGAAGATTTACAGAAAAATTTGATTCCAGAAATTTATGTCAATTCTAAGTTATTTGAGTCAATTTTTGGAGGTAATACTATAGAAGTTGTTCCACAAGGTTCTCTAGAAATAGACCTTGGTGTATTATATACAAAGCAAGACAACCCTTCATTTTCACCCAGAAATAGAAGTAATTTTTCTTTTGATTTTGATCAAAGAATTGGATTAAGTTTACTTGGTAAGGTAGGAACAAGAGTTCAGGTAAATGCAAATTTTGACACTCAATCTACATTTGATTTTCAAAATCTTATGCAGATTCAATATGAGCCAACAGAAGACGATATTATTAAAAAAATTGAAGTAGGAAATGTAAGTATGCCACTAAACAGTTCTTTAATTACTGGTGCTCAGAGTTTGTTTGGTTTTAAAACAGAACTTCAATTCGGTAAAACTAGAGTCACTGCAGTATTTTCTGAACAAAAATCTGAGGCTAAAACAGTTGTAGCTCAGGCTGGAGGGACAATTGAAGAATTTCAATTTAGAGCTTTAGATTATGATGAAAACAGACATTTTTTTTTAAGTCATGCATTTAGAGAAAAATACGATCAAGCTTTATTGAACTACCCATATGTCAACTCTAATATTCAAATTACAAGAACTGAAGTTTGGGTCACTAATAGAAATAATACAATAGATAACGTTAGAAACATTGTAGCATTCCAAGATCTTGGAGAATCTTCTAATTTAGCTTCAAATGTGAATATATTTGTAGGACCAAATGCAAACCCTGATAATGCAAATAATGGATTTAACCCACTAGTCATTGGTCAATCAGATTCACAGTTAACCAACTCTGTTCGTGACATTGCTACAATACAATCTGGTATTCTTTTGCCAAATGTTAATGAAGGGTATGATTATGGTAAGTTAGAAAACGCAAAAAAATTAAATACCGGCTCCGATTACACTGTTAATACTCAACTTGGATATATTTCATTAAATCAAAAACTTGACAACGATGAAATACTTGCAGTTGCTTTTCAATACACTATTGGAGATCAAGTTTATCAAGTTGGTGAATTTGCAAATGATGGTGTTCAAGCAACCGAAATATCAAATAATAATGACAATACTAATCCAGTTGTTAACAATAATAATTTGATTGTAAAATTATTAAAGAGTACAGTAAGTAGTGTTGAGGCTCCTATGTGGAAATTAATGATGAAAAACATATATAATACAGGATCTTTCCAATTAGAAGAAGATGGGTTTAAGCTTAATATTTTTTATAATGAATCTTCACCATTAAATTATATAACACCAGTTGACGGAGTCCCTTTCCCAACTACTAATGCGAATGATTTAAATATCACTGAAACACCACTTTTAAATCTGTTTAATTTTGATAGATTAAATTCCAATAATGACCCTCAGTTTAGAGGAGATGGGTTTTTTGACTTTGTTCCAGGAATAACAGTTCTTCAAAATAACGGTAAAATTATATTTACAAAAGTTGAACCATTTGGGGAGTTTCTATTTGAAAAACTAAGGTTAAGTCCAAACGAAAACTATGATGGGAACGAGGATATTGCCGATGACTATAACTTAAATCAAAAAAAATACGTTTACTCAAGTCTTTATAAATCTTCAAAAACTATTGCATTGCAAGATTCAGAGAAGAATAAATTTCAAATTACTGGTAAATACAAATCTTCTAGTGGATCCGGAATTCCAATAGGCGCATATAATGTTCCTAGAGGATCAGTCAATGTAACAGCAGGCGGAAGGGTATTAACTGAAGGAGTTGATTATACTGTAAACTACCAAGCAGGTACTGTTCAAATCCTTGACCCTGCGCTTCAATCTTCAGGAACTCCGATAAATGTAAGTGTAGAAAATAATGCAACTTTTGGACAACAAACAAAACGATTTACTGGCTTTAATGTTGAGCATCAGTTCAGCGAGAAATTCTTATTAGGTGGTACTTTTTTAAATTTAAATGAAAGACCTGTAACACAAAAAGCAAATTATGGAACTGAACCCATCAATAATACAATATTTGGATTTAACGGAAACTTTGAAACGGAACTTCCTTTATTGACAAGGTTAATCAATAAACTCCCAACTATTGAAACAGAAGTTGCATCAAATTTATCATTAAGAGGTGAGGTAGCTTATCTTGTTCCCGGAGCGCCCAAAGGAACTGATTTCAAAGGTGAAGTAACTTCTTATGTAGATGATTTTGAAGGAACTCAAAATATTATAGATTTAATGAGTCCTCAGGGCTGGTCATTGTCAAGTAGACCTAAAAACCTTGGTCTGTTTTATAATGATGGCGGTGAAGATGCTAATGGAATTCAAAATGGATATGATAGAGCCTTGTTAAATTGGTACTCAATTGATCCAGTTTTTTATAGTAGTATTAGACCTGATGAGATTAATGATGACGAAATTTCTAACCCATACACTAGAAGAATTTTTATCGATGAAATTTTCCCACAAATAGATATTGTACAAGGTCAAATTTCAGTTATAAATTCATTAGATTTAAACTATTATCCTGATGTAAGGGGTCCGTATAATATGAATCCTGAAAATGTAGAAAACAGTTTAACAAACCCTTCTAACAGTTGGGCTGGAATAACGAGACAAATTACGACTACCGATTTTGAACAATCTAATGTTGAGTATATAGAATTTTGGTTACAAGATCCCTTTATAAATAACCCTGAAAATTCAGGTGGTAAGTTGACATTTAATTTAGGTAATATTTCTGAAGATGTTTTAAAAGATGGTAGAAAGCAGTACGAAAATGGTTTACCTGAGGATGGTGATATAAGCTTATTAAATGAAACGACATGGGGGTCAATAGTTCCTCAAAATCAATCCTTAATTTATGCTTTTTCTACCTTAGGAGAAGAGAGGGTTAATCAAGATGTAGGTTTAGATGGTTATGATGATCAAGAAGAAATCATTAAGTTTCCATCTTATGCATCTTTGGAAGATCCGTCCAACGATAACTATAATTATTTCTTAAATGCTGATGGAGATATTTTAAATAGGTATAAACAATATAATGGGTTAGATGGTAACTCTCCGGAAATTTTTACAAACACCAACAGAGGCTCAACAACTCAACCAGATGCAGAGGATATCAATAGAGATAATACAATGAACACTATTGATAGTTATTTTGAGTATGAGATTAATATAACTCCAAATTCATTATCTGATATAAACAATCAATTTATTAAAGATAGAAAAGAGAAAACTGTATCACTTCCAAATGGAACAACAGAAACTATAAAGTGGTATCAATTTAGGGTACCTGTCAATGAACCTTCAAATACAATTGGGGGAATTTCTGACTTCAGATCTATTAGATTTATAAGAATGTATTTAAATGAATTTTCTGAAAATACTACATTTAGATTTGGTACTCTTGAGCTAGTTAGAAGTGATTGGAGAAAATATCAACTTTCACTCGATGAAGAAGTTAACAATGATAATGATATCACAAGTTTAAATGTCGGAGTTATTGGTATTCAAGAAAATGAAGAAAGTTATGTCTCTCCTCCAGGTGTTGAGAGGGAGCAGTTTAATAACAATAATACTATTGTAAGGCAAAATGAACAGTCATTAGTATTAGATGTTTGTGCATTAGAAACTGAGGACTCAAGAGCAGTTTACAAGAATATCAATGTAGATATGAGGCAGTACAAAAGAATTAGAATGTTCTTGCATGCTGAGGAAGGATCAAGCCCAGGACTTTCTGATGGAGATATTGTTGGTTTTATTAGGATGGGTAATGATTTAACCCAAAATTATTATCAAATTGAAGTTCCGCTTCAAAGATCATCTACAAATACATTAGACCCCCAGTCAATTTGGCCTGAAATAAATGAAATTAATCTACCTATGGATGTCCTAGAGTCAATTAAGTCTTTAGGAATTACCAATGGAACTTTAGCAAATGAAGACCCTATTTTTTATGATGTTTTTGGAGATGATTTAATTGTAGATCCAGTTGATGAGTTTTCACCATTTCAACTTGGTCAGCATAGGGTATCTATCAAGGGTAATCCTAATTTTGGTGATATTAGGACTTTGATGGTTGGGGTTAAAAACCCTAGGCAAGATAATATGGATGTTTGTGGTACAGTCTGGTTTAACGAGCTTAGATTATCTGATATGGATAACAAAGGAGGTTGGGCTGCAACAGTTACAATTGATACAAACATTGCAGATTTTATGAGTTTAAGTGCTACTGGAAGGCAGAGTACAAGCGGCTTTGGAAGTATTGAACAAGGTCCTAATGAAAGAGACATAGAAGATATTAGGCAATATGATTTAGTATCAAATATTAATGTAGGGCAATTGCTTCCTGAAAAATGGGGAGTAACAATACCTTTTAACTTTGGATTAAGTGAGGAGTTAATTACACCTGAATATGATCAACAATACAAGGACATTAAACTTCAAACTAGATTGAGCTCAGTAGAGAACACAATTGAAAAAAATAAAATTCTTGAGCAATCTGAGGATTATACAAAGAGAAAGAGTATTAATTTTATTGGAGTAAATAAACAACGTACTGGGGAAGGCCAACCTAAGTTTTATGATATCGAAAATTTAACGTTTAATTATTCTTATAACGAGATTGAACATAGAGATTATGAAATAGAAGATCTGTTAGATCAAAATGTTAGAGCAGGAGCTGCTTACAATTTTAATTTTAATTCAATTAAATTAGAACCATTTAAGAAAAATGATTCGTTGTTTACAGGTAAATATTTTAAAATATTAAAAGATATTAATTTTAATTTATTGCCAACTAATATTTCTGTAAATACAGATTTTATTAGACAGTTTAATAAACAAAAATTTAGAGAATCAGAATTAACGGGAGATAACATTTCAGTCAATGAGCTTTTTAGAAGAAATTATAATTTTGATTTACAATACAATTTTAATTATGTAATTAGTGATGGCTTAAATTTTAGTTATAATGCTTCAAATAATAATATTGTAAAAAATTATTTTTTAGATGATAATATAAATGGAGCTCAGGATTCAACACTTGATGTTTTTGACAGATTTTTTGACATTGGAGATCCCAATAGACAATCCCAGCAATTTGCAATTAATTACGAGCTTCCATTAAATAAAATACCAACATTTAGTTTTTTAAAAACTTCTTACTCTTACACTGGCGATTTTCAATGGCAAAAGGGATCTGATTTATTTGGTAATTTAACTCTTAATGGTGAAACCTACGATTTAGGAAATACTATTTCAAATGCTAACACTCATAATATAAATAGTTCATTAGATATGACTAAGTTCTATAGATATATTGGGTTAGTTAATAATAACAATAGGTCTGCTGATAAACGATCTATTGGATCGCAGCGAAATTCTCCAGTAAATAATAAGTTTAATTTTAAAAAGACGGTAATTGACCTTTTAACTAGTGTTAAAAGAATACAAATCAATTACTCTGAAAACAATGGTTCATTTTTGCCAGGATATTTACAAACACCAGACTTTATAGGTTCTTTTAGGCCATCCTTAGGCTATGTTTTCGGTAGTCAAAGAGATATTAGATATTTAGCAGCAAGGAATGGATGGCTTACTGTGTTTCCTGAGTTTAATCAACAGTATACTCAGGTTAAAAACAAGAATTTAACTTTTTCTGCTAACCTAACTCCAATAAGGGACTTAAAAATAGATTTAACAGCTGGGAGAACCTATTCGGAGAACTTAACCGAGAATTTTAATACAATAGATTTAGATGGTGATGGCTTAAGTGATGATTATAATCCTTTAATTCAAAACACTTTAGGAAACTTTAATATATCAACTGTTTTAATAAAAACAGCGTTTTCTAACAGTGATGAAAACAGCTCTGAAACTTTTGATACATTTAGAGAAAATCGATTAGTAATAGCGAGAAGATTAGCTTTAGATGCAGGAATTGATTTTACTAATCCGAATAACTTTGAAAACGGTGATTTAAGTGGTTTTCCTTTAGGATATGGCAAAACTAATCAGTCAGTTTTACTACCAGCTTTCTTATCTGCCTACACTGGGAATGATCCATCTACTTCTAACATGAGCGCATTTAGAAATGTTCCTATTCCAAATTGGTCTTTAAAGTATACTGGACTGATGAAATTAAAATGGTTCAAAAAGAACTTTAAGAGATTGTCAATTTCTCATGGATACAACGCAATGTATACAATTAATCAATTTAGATCTAATTTGGATTTTAATCAAGGGAACCCTGAATTAGATTTTAGTTTGCAAAATCCAAATGTTTTAGATCAATCTAATAATTACAAAAATGAATTTTTATACAGCAATATAAACCTAATGGAACAGTTTAGTCCTTTGTTTAAATTAGATTTTGAAATGAAGAACTCTGTAAAAATTTTGGCTGAAGTTAAAAAAGATCGATTGTTATCTTTAAGCTTTGATAACAATTTATTAACTGAAATTCAAGGAAATGAGTATGTCTTTGGTTTTGGATATAGAGTTAAAGATTTGAGAATAAGGTCAAGTTTAGCTGGAGCCAGCCAAATTATAAAAAGTGATTTAAATATGAAATTAGACCTTTCTGTTAGGAATAATAAAACAATTATTAGATATTTGGATTTAGATAATAATCAAGTAACTTCTGGTCAAACGATATGGAATTTTAAATATTCTGCTGACTATGATTTTAGCAGGAACCTAACGGGTATATTTTATTTCGATTATTCTTTTTCAGAATATGCAATATCCACAGCGTTCCCTCAAACAACGATTAGATCTGGCTTTACAATGAGATATAACTTTGGAAATTAATTTTTAATAAAACAATAAAATGAGCACACCTTTAAATTTAAAATATACGAAAGATCACGAATGGGTATTAATTGAAAATGACATAGCAACTGTAGGAATTACAAATTTTGCTCAAGGTGAGTTAGGGGATATTGTTTATGTTGAAGTAGATACTGTAGGAGAAAAATTTGATGCTGAAGAAGTTTTCGGATCTGTTGAGGCTGTAAAGACTGTTTCTGATTTGTTTTTGCCACTAAGTGGTAAGATAATTGAATTTAACGAACTACTGGAAAGTGAGCCTGAAAAAGTAAATGATGATCCCTATGGAGAAGGCTGGATGATTAAGGTTCAAATCAGTGATTCATCTGAAATAGACAATCTAATGTCAGCTGAGGATTACAAAAAAATGGTTGGTGAATAATTTTAATTTAATTGTTGCGCTAACATATAGTGCTTTAATTATCTATTTAGGTTTTTCAGAATCTGATGATATTTTAACTTATAATTTTCGTGTCAACGATAAATTAGCTCATCTTTTGTTTTATTTGGTCTTTTATTTTTTATGGCAAAAGACTTTTGTTAATTGGTTTAATGCTAAAGGATTAATTTATTTATTTGTATTTGCATTAACATTTGGAATTTTAATTGAAATTGGACAAAAATATTTAACCCTTACAAGAAGCGCTGAATTTTTGGATATAGTGTTTAATCTCATAGGAATTCTATTAGCTTACATATATTTTAACTTAAAAAAAAAGAAAGATTTAAAATTATAATCACTTGCTTTTTATTCAAATAATTGGTTATTTTACCAAACCGCAATCAAAAAAATAAAATATGGAGTCTAAAAAAAATCCAAAAGCAGACATTTCTAGAAATGCTTCATTGTATTTTGCAATAGGATTAGCTTTGATGGTGTTTTTATCATACATGACTATTAATTGGAAAGTTTATGATAGAAGTGCTATAGATATAGGTCTTGTAAACATGGATGAATTAGATGATGAAGAAATTCCATTATTAGAACAGGTTGTGCCACCCCCACCTCCACCTCCACCTCCAGCTGCTCCTGAAGTTATTGAGATAGTTGAAGATGAAGAGGAAGTTGAAGAAACTGTTATTGAATCTACTGAGACCGATCAAGAAGAAGAAATGGAAATTGAAGATCTTGATATTGAAGAAGTTGAAGAAGATATTGAAGTCCCTTTTTCTGTTATAGAAAATGTTCCAATCTTCCCTGGTTGTGATAAAGGAAATAATGAAGCAAGACGTAAATGTATGTCCCAAAAGATCACAAACTTTGTTCAAAGAAAATTTAACACTGATTTAGCTGGAGACCTTGGTCTTTCAGGAAGACAAAGAATTAGTGTTATTTTTAAAATTGATAAAAATGGTGATGTAGTCGGTGTTAGAGCAAGAGCTCCACATCCAAGGCTAGTAAAAGAAGCTACAAGAGTAGTTAATTTACTGCCTAAGATGAAGCCAGGAAAACAAAGAGGAAAGGCAGTTGTAGTTCCTTATTCTTTACCTATCATTTTTCAAGTACAGGACTAATTTTTATTATTTTCCCCCTCAGTTAAATTGATATTAATTATGATTGCCCTTATTGTAATTTAGACTTATCTTTGCATCGTTATTTTTAGCCATTAATCAGTGCAAGACAATAAATTTACATTCAGTTCCTTTATAGAAATCACTAAGCTACGACTTTCGGTAAGTGTAGTGTTTTCATCTGTGATTAGTTATCTAATCGGAATGAGTGAATTTGATTTTGAAATATTTTCATACTTAGTAGTAGGTGGATTAATGATGGTTAGCGCTTCAAATATTTTCAATCAAGTTATTGAAAGAGATTTAGATGCTTTAATGCAAAGAACCAAAGGAAGGCCATTGCCAATGGGTCAGATATCAGTTAATAATGCACTTATTCTTGGTTTTACTTTTGTCATTGCTGGATTAACTTTTCTTTACATTATCAGTCCATTATGTGCAATGTTAGGGGCAATCTCAATATTTATTTATGCATGCGTATACACTCCACTAAAATTAATAACTCCTCTTTCTGTTTTTGTAGGGGCTATACCTGGAGCAATTCCATTTATGCTAGGCTGGGTAGCAGCAACTAATGAATTAGGCGTTGAAGCATTAGCATTATTTTTAATGCAGTTCTTTTGGCAGTTTCCACATTTTTGGGCAATCGCCTGGTGGCAAAATGATGAATATGAAAAAGCAGGATTTAAGATGTTGCCAACAGGTAGAAAAGATAAATCAACTACTTTTCAAATAATTTTTTATTCTTTCTGGGCAATAATTATGTCCATAGTTCCATATTTTAATGTCACCGGGGATTTATCTCTTTCAACTTATGGTTTAGTCATAGTCCTCATGTTAGGAATGTTTTTATTATTTTATTCCTTCCAATTATTTAAAACAAGTACAACTCAAAATGCAAAAGTTTTAATGTATGTGAGTATTTTATATTTAACATTAGTACAAATTGTATATTTAATCGATAATTTATTTTAATTCAATGGATTTAACACAAGGTTCAAATAAAACAAAAAATACCAGAGCAAAAAAAATGATGCTGTGGTTTGGAATAGGATCACTTATTATGTCATTTGGAGGTTTAACCAGTGCTTTTGTGGCAAGTAAAACTAGAGTAGATTGGATGGCTGAACATGAGCTTCCAAGCGCTTTTACCGCTAGTTTAATTGTAATAATATTAAGTAGCTTATTTGTTTATCTTTCAAAGCTTTCACTTAGAAAAAATGATAAAAAAAAGAGTACTATATTATTTTTTCTTGCTGTGGTTTGCGCTACATTGTTTGTTTCATTACAATTTTATGGTTTTTCACAATTAATTGACTTGGGGTATTATTTTACAGGACCAACAAGTAATGTTACTTCTTCTTTTATTTTTTTAATTGCTTTTTTTCATTTATTGCATGCAGCAGTGGGCTTGCTCTGTTTGACAGTTGTTTTAATTATGCTTTTAAGAGGCAAATATCAAAGCGATAATATGCTAGGATTTGAATTAGCAACTAACTTTTGGCATTTTGTTGACGTTTTATGGATATACTTATTTTTATTTTTAGTTTTCTTCATATAAATTAATTATTTTTGTACCGTTTTTTAATATAAATCATATTTATGAGTTCTACAGTATCTGCAACAAGTCAAAATGAAGATTGGTCCGGGGGAAATAAACCCATGAAAGCGAGCTATGGTAAGCTTATGATGTGGTTTTTTATTGTTTCGGATGCATTAACTTTTTCTGGGTTTTTGGCAGCATATGGATTTTCAAGATTTAAGTTCATTGATTCTTGGCCCATAGCTGATGAGGTGTTTACTCACGTTCCATTTATGCATGGACAAGAATTACCAATGATCTATGTTGCTTTTATGACATTTGTATTAATTATGTCGTCAGTTACAATGGTGCTTGCTGTAGATGCTGGTCACCAAATGAACCAGGCCAAAGTGACTTTTTATATGTTCTTAACAATTATTGGAGGTCTAATATTTGTTGGTTCTCAAGCATGGGAATGGGCAACTTTTATAAAGGGAGATTATGGAGCAGTAAAAACTAATGGAGGAAATATAATTCAGTTTGTTGATGCAGATTCTAATAAACGGATAGCACTTAAAGATTTTGCCTCGTCAATTGAAACTGAAAGAGAGCAAAACTTAGCAAAAAATGGGGTTTGGTTTATGTCTGAATCAACTTTATCAGACTACACTCTTGATGAAGTAATTGAAGGTTTTGAATCATCACCTAATCTACTAGTAAGAACTCAAATTATTGAAGGTAGTCACAAAACAGTTCTTTCTAGAGAAGAGTCATTAAAAATGCTAGTTGATAATGGTTCTTATGTTGTTGAAGGTGCAAACCTTATTGATAACGAATACGGGACACCGCTGTTTGCAGACTTTTTCTTTTTCATAACTGGATTTCACGGCTTCCACGTTTTTTCAGGAGTAGTTCTAAATATAATTATATTTTTCAATGTTATTCTTGGTACATACCAAAGAAGAGGGAGTTATGAAATGGTTGAAAAAGTAGGTTTATATTGGCATTTTGTTGATTTAGTTTGGGTATTCGTATTTACATTTTTCTATTTAGTTTAATTATATATTATTGATATGGCGGACGGACATAAGTTAGAAATTTTTAGAGGTTTAATTAAATTTAAATCTAATACTCAAAAGATTTGGGGAGTACTAATCTTACTTACCATAGTTACTGCCGTGGAAGTAGTTTTAGGTATAATTAAGCCTCCGTTTTTGATGGAAAGCTTTTTAAGTATGAAAATTTTAAACTGGATTTTTATTATTTTAACTATTGTTAAAGCATATTATATAACATGGGATTTCATGCACATGCGTGATGAAACCCCGTCTCTAAGGAGAGTTGTTGTTTGGACTGCAATATTTTTAATTTGCTACTTAATGTGGATTTTAATTCAAGAAGCAGGTTATATATTTGATACTTACGATCAAGGTTACATCAAAAGAGATTTTTAAAAAACCTTTGAGTTTCTTTTTACACAAACACAAATGAATTCGACGTCTATAAAAAAATGGTTAATACTTTCAGTATTATTTTTCTTGCCAGTTATTTTCCTCCTCTTTTTATATCCTTCAACTCATAACTACAACTCTTTAGATATTGTTAAAAATAATGTTAAAGATGTAGATTCATTTACTTACATAGAAGAAGATAAAAGACTTCTTCGTGGTAATATAACTGTCCTTGCCTTTTTAGGCGATAATCCTATGGATAACTTGACAGTAGCACTAAATCTCAAGGAACTTATTTACGATAAGTTTAAGGGTTTTAAGAAATTTCAATTATTAATGATAGTTCCAAATGGCTCTGAAGACCAAGTAAATGAGTTATTACTTGAATTATATGCGTACGATGAATTAAAATATTGGGGATTTGCTTTCGGCTCTAGCGATCAAATTAAGGACTTACATAGCTCTCTTAAATCCTCAAATGCTTTAAGCAATGATTTATCGTCTCCTAACATATTTATTGTTGACAAAGATTTGAATCAAAGAGGTAGAATTGATGATAGAAAACCATCTGATGTAGATAAAGGAGTTGAGATTTTTGGATTAAGTTCTTATAACTCTACTAAAGTTTCAGAAATAAAAAATAAAATGAATGATGATTTAAGAATTTTATTTACTGAATACAGACAAAAGCGTAAAGCTGGTGTTGATTCAAACAATAGAAGAAATGAAAACATTGAGAATTAATGAGTAAAACAAATAATTCATATATAGGTATTTCATTTATAGTGTTAGTTTTTGGAATAATTTTTGTTCCAAGAATTATTGATCGATTATCAAATGACGATATAGCTAGAGAAGAAAGTAGAAGTAGATCTGTTAATAATAATATTGGAGATTCTAATTTAATGTATCTTGAAATTAATGGAGAGAAAAAAAAAGTTCCTAACTTTTCTTTTACTAATCAAAATGGTGAGCTAATTACTAATAAAGATTATGAGGGAAAAGTATATATTGTAGAATTCTTTTTCACCACTTGTCCTACAATATGCCCTATTATGAATTATAATTTAGTAGAGATTCAAAACTCATTTAGTGAATTTGACAATCTGGGCTTTGCTTCTTTCACAATAAATCCAGCATATGATACTATTGAGGTGTTAAGTGATTATGCTAATCAATTTGGAATTACAAATAAAAATTGGAATCTTTTAACAGGTGATAAAGAAGAAATTTATAAACTAGCTAATAATGGATTTAATTTATACACAGCTCAAGAAGAATCTGCAGCTGGAGGATTTGAGCATTCTGGAAATTTTGCATTAATTGATCAGGAAGGTTATATTAGATGTAGATCTGATGATTTTGGGAATCCATTAATTTACTACAAAGGTGCTATTGATTTTAAACAAGTAGTGGATAGCTCCGGCGAGAAGGAAGAAATTTCAATACTTAAAGAAGATATATTAAAGTTATTAAAGTAAAAAATTATGTCTGAGCCAATTAAATACAACAAGCTTATAATACTAGTTTCTATTTTGATTCCAGTTGTAGTAGCTATATTATTTACTGTAAAGTTACCTAATGTTGAACCATTGTCATTTTTACCTCCCATTTATGCGTCGATAAATGCTTTAACTGCTTTACTGCTTATATCTGCGTTAGTTGCAATTAAAAATAAAAAGATAAAACTACACTCACTTTTAATGAAGTTTGCTATTGCTCTCTCTTTAGTTTTTTTATTGATGTATGTAGCCTATCACATGACAAGTGAATCTACTCCGTTCGGAGGTGAAGGAACTATTAGGTATATTTATTTTACAATACTTATTTCTCATATTCTTTTGTCAATTACTGTAATTCCATTTGTATTAGTTACTTATGTTAGAGCAATTACTAATGATATACAGGCACATAAAAAAATAGCTAAAATCACTTTTCCTTTATGGCTTTATGTCGCGGTTACTGGTGTAATAGTTTATATAATGATTTCCCCTTATTATTAATTATGAAATTTAAATATATATTTCTTATTGTTTTGTTCTTTGTTACAGATGCTATATTAGGGCAGTGTGCCATGTGTAGAGCTGTATTAGAAAGTGAAGAAGGACAAGTGTCTGCAAAAGGAATAAATGACGGAATTGTATACCTTATGGCAATTCCTTATATAGTTGTCTTTAGTATTGCTTTTATTATTTATAGAAAATTTAAGAAATAGTTTTTTAAAAATTAATTTGGTTTATTTTATAAACTAGTTTATATTTGTATTTAATAATTTAAATTAAA
Organism: Flavobacteriaceae bacterium; assembly: GCA_016777305.1. Taxonomy (GTDB): domain Bacteria; phylum Bacteroidota; class Bacteroidia; order Flavobacteriales; family Flavobacteriaceae; genus SGZJ01. The sequence goes on along the minus strand of JADHRR010000001.1, from coordinate 37,369 downwards.
AAAAATGAAAAACTTATTTAGTAAAACATTAATGTTAATGGTTTTGATTTTACTATCAAGCTGCGGAATGTCAAAATTAGTTTCTGTAGACAGTGGCGAGAATACAATCAATTATTACAATTCAATAGACAAAACTATATTTTTAGATTTTGTTGAGTTAACAAGTATTAGTGAAGATAAAAAATATGGAAACCTTGAAATTAAGGTAGATGAAATAACTAAGGATGTGGCAGATAATGGAGCTGTAATGGCTTACATACAAAGACCAGCAAGTGAGGGAAAAATTGAGAGATGGAGTCAATTTCCTCAATACAGTTTAATCTACGAAAATCCAAGCTTCTCTTATCTAAGTTTTGGTGAAGGCTTTGTGCGTATTTCTTTGCAATCTGAGTCAACTGTCGAAAGCGCAGCTGAATTTTTTAAAGGAAAAAAAATAAAACTAGTTATTTTAAAATAGCTAATAAACCAATTTATTATGACAAAAGAAGAACAAATTAAAATCATAAATGATGCTATAATACAAACAAAAACTAGTTTAAAACCTTTAGGTTATAATCTAATATTTTGGGGAATCTTAATAATATCAATGAGTTTATTTCATTATTTTTTTCCTGAGCTTGTTCAGTTTTCTAATTATTCCTCACTTGTATATTGGGTTGCAATTCCAGTAATAGGAATGGTATATACCACTAATTACAACATTAAAACTGGACATAAGACAGGATATGAAACTCAATTAGATAGAGTTGTAAAGATTATTTGGGCGGTTTTTGGTCTCTCATGGTTATTGCATGTAGCTATCTCGGTAATTAAAGGAATTAATGCTCCAACTTTAGAAATTTTATTTAGCCTTGCAATAGCTCTTGTTATGACAGGTCTTATAATTAAATTTAAAAATATTACAATCGGAGGGTTATTATTACTAGCATTTGTTATGTACAATCATGTATCACCAGGTCTAAATTTCCTATTAATTAATGTATATGGAATTGTATTTGGAATGTTAATCCCTGGAATATCTCTTTATACATTTAAAGAAACTAAATAATTAGATGGATAAATTATTATTAAATCCAATAAGATTAAAAATTATCTCTTCGCTTTTATCTGTTACTTCTTGTGATTTTAATTATTTGCAAAAAGTAACTGAATCTTCAAAAGGTAATCTTAGTGTCCAACTAAAAAAATTAGAGGATAGTAACTATATATCAATTACTAAAAGTTTTAAAAATAATTATCCTAACACATCTTGTTCTATAACAAAGCTTGGTTCAAAAAGATTTGAAGAATTTTTTAAGTCACTTATGTCCCTTCGAAAATAAAATAATAAAAGTGTATTAAATAGTACTTTGTTTTGCATAGTACCTAAATTTATATATATTTGCTTTCGTTATTATTAACTTAAAACTTTAAATCATGAAAAAAATAATACTGATTATATTAATTGCTTTCACTTTCAATTCATGCAGTTCCTGGCTCAGTCCTAATGTTCACGTAAAAAATGATATTAATATAACAATTGATGGAGAAAACTTAGATGGTGTACAAGGAGAGTGGATTATTACAAGTGAGGACAAAAAGGAAAATGGAAGAGAAGTAATTGTAATAACTATTGAAAAAAACAAAATTGATTAAATTTTAACAAGACAACTAATAAAAAACAAAAAAATAATGAAACTTCAATCTTTTATTATACTTACGTCATATTTGTTTAGTTTCTTCACAGGAACTTCACAAATTAATAATCTTTCTAAAACTGTTAAAAATAGTATAGATAGTACTTACACTTCACTTATAAAAAAAAATAAAGTAATAGGAACGAGTATTGCTATTGTTGATAATGGAGAAATTGTCTATGCAACTGGTTACGGGTTTTCTGATTTGAAAAATGAAATAAAAGCTGATGCTAATACTATTTATGGTATTGGATCAATTACTAAATCATTTACTGCTCTTTCGATTATGCAATTACAAGAAGAAAAGAAGCTAAAGGTGACAAATTCAATTAAAGATTATTTACATGAATTAACTATAGAGAATCCTTTTAACAATGGTAACCAAATTTATATAAATGACATACTTAGTCATACTTCTGGTCTTCCTAGTGATGTTTCTAATGGTTTTTTTGTTGATAATCCCCCTTCTATTTCGTGGCTAATTAAGGAATTAAATAAACAAAGAATGATCTCCCCAAGACAATATAAGTTTGCATATTCTAATGCGGGTTATGGACTACTTGGTGAGCTAATAACTAGAGTAAGCGGCATCACATATGCTGATTATTTAAAGCAAAATATATTTACACCTCTGAATATGACATCTAGTTCAATTGGTTATGAGTTACCTAATACTTCTAAAACTTATGATGGAAAAAAAGAAACAAAAGAGCCTTCAATAAGAGATGTTGCTGCAGGATTTATCTCCAGTAATGTAATTGATTTGAGTAATTATATTAATATGCTTATCAATAATGGTGATTTCAATAATAAGCAAATTATATCTTCTAATTCTGTATCAGAAATGGAAAAAGACCAATTAGAAAATGTTTTATTATCTGAACCTATTAGCTATGGATATGCACTTTTCCAAGATAGTATTCGTGTAAAAAATAATATAAAAAATGATAGTACTATTGTGCGTTTGATTGGCCATGGAGGAGATACTCACGCATTTCATGCAGACTTTAATTATATTCCTGAACTCAAAGTAGGAGCGGTTGTTCTTTCTAATTCTGTAAACGGATCTAGTGTTAATAGTTCTTCAAAACTTTTAAAGCTTTATCTAGAAAAATCTAATGATATGAAGGTAGATCTAGACTACAACACCCCCATGTCATATAAAGGAACAATGCCCGTAGATGATGAAATTAAAGGAAAGTATAATTTTGGTAAAATGCTAATAGATGTTAATGATTTAAATAAAATTAAAATTAAACAAGGACTTTCGAGACTTATATTGACTAAAAAACCGGATAGTTATAATTACTGCATAAAAGCAAAGATTTTTGGTGTTATTCCCGTTAAAATTAAAGATCAAGAATTTAAATTTGAGAAATTAAATAATGAAATATATATAAAGTTAAAGCTTACTGAAAATAGTAACGAGTATTATCTTACAAAGAAAAAAATAGCTCATTTGCCTGTTTCTCAGAGCTGGAAATCCATGTATGGAAAATACGAGTTAACAGGAGATGTTTATGAATGTAAGGAGTGTCCTAAATATGCAGCAAAAGATCTTAAATTAAACTTGTCTGAAGATGATGGAAGTTTAAAAGTAAAATTGAAATCTAAATCTGCTTTTTATGGAACTATTTATTTTGATATCATTTCTGATTCATCAGCATTACTTGGTGGTATTGGTCGCGGTTCAGGTGATGTTGCTAGAATATTAGAAAACGGCAACTTGTATTTTAGTGGATTTGAATTTTCTAAGATTAAATAGTGTAAATAAATTAAATAGTATAATGAATGTAGATAATAATAAGGATAGTAGGTTTAGTTGTAACAAATCTGGTTCCTGGATTGGAATTGGGACAGCAATTGGGGTTTTAGTTTTTGCTACAACAAATGAACCAGTATGGATAGCGGTAGGGGTTGCAATCGGAGCAGCACTGGGGTGGAATAAACCAAAAACTAAAAATTAATAATTATAATGAAGTCAGATAATACAAAAGCACAAATGCGTAAGGGAATACTCGAGCTTTGTATTTTATCTATACTTAGCAAAGAGCCCAAATATTCTTTTGAAATTTTAATGACCTTAAAAGAATCTAAGTTAATTGTAGTAGAGGGAACTATATATCCATTACTTACAAGATTGAAAAATAGTAATTTATTAGAGTATAATTGGAAAGAATCTAAAAATGGTCCACCTAGAAAATATTATAATATTACAACTAAGGGAAAAGACTTTTTAAATGATCTTAATGAATCATGGTTAGAGTTATCTAATGCAGTAACAAAAATTAGAAATAAATAAATATGAACATTACAAAAGACATACACCTCTCTCACGTTAAATTCACAATGGATGATGAGGCTTATAAAATTCTTAAATCTTATTTAGATAAGTTAACTATTGCATTTAGTTCTAATTCTAGTAAAAATGAAATATTAGAAGATATTGAATCACATATTGCAGAATTATTCTCTGCAAATAATTCTATTAACACAGTAATCTCTGTCTCTGATGTAAATAATGCTATCGAAGTTTTGGGAACTCCAGAAGAATTAGCAGAGGATGAAAATGAACAGGATAAATCATCAAAAAATACAAAGACTAATAAAAAGTTATTTAGAGATATAGATGATAGTTATATAGGTGGAGTAGCTAGTGGAGTAGCTCATTATTTTGGAATATCTTCTGCTTGGACTAGAATTTTATTTATTTTATTTTTCTTTGTGCCTATTCCATTTACAACTTTAGCTTATATAATTTTGTGGATAGTTATTCCTTCAGCCAAAACTAGTGCTGACAAAATCAGAATGACTGGAGAAGCTGTAAGTGTTGCTTCAATAAAAAATAAAATTGAGAGTGTATTACCTGAGATTGAAAAAGAAATTACTGATTTTGATAAAGAATATGCAAAAGGGTTTTGGGAAAAAGTAAAATATTATTTACAAAAAATAATTAATTTTTTAATTGTTACTAGCTCTAAACTGTTAAAAATAGCTTCAATTATTTTTGGCTATATCTTAATGTTTTACTCATTTATAGGAGGTCTTATTACATCTTTAATAGTTTTGTTTTTAGCTGGAGTAGACTCTGCAATTACAAATTCTACATCGTCTGAAATTATAATTAATGGGACTACAATATATGAGATTAATGATTTTTTGAGCTTTGATATTTTAGATGTGGTTAGTTCCTTTGGTGTGGTTTCAATAGTTTTACTTGGATTATTGATTTTAATTCCTTGTATTATTTTATTCATTATTGGTTTAAAGTTAGCTTTTAGAAATAGTTATGTGATAAATAAAATAACTATGTACATTTTGTTAGCCATATGGATTTTATCTTTTATGTATTTTTTCTACCTAATTGGAATTGAATTAATTTCAAATAATTTCCATTATAATTTATGAAGCTTTTAACAAATTATTGGCAATTATTATTAACAAATTATGGACCTTTGTTCAGATTAAACATACCTTATTATGCTTGATATTAAAAATTTAAATAAATCTTATAAAATGGGAGATTCTAGTCTTCACGTTTTAAAAGGGATTGATTTATTTGCCAAAAGTGGAGAAATGGTTGCTATTATGGGTTCTTCTGGATCTGGAAAATCTACTTTGCTAAATATAATTGGAATTTTAGATGAAGCGGATTCTGGAGATTACGTTCTAGATGGGGTTGAAATTAAGGATCTTAATGAAAAAAAAGCTGCCAATTATAGAAATCGGTTCCTAGGTTTTGTTTTTCAATCTTTTAATCTTATTAACTATAAAAATGCGATGGAAAATGTGGCATTACCTTTGTATTATCAAGGCTTAAAGAGAAAGGAAAGACAAGAGAAAGCAATGTTTCATCTTGAAAAAGTTGGATTAGCAGAATGGGCCACACATTTACCTAGTGAACTTTCTGGAGGTCAAAAGCAAAGAGTAGCCATAGCTCGTGCATTAGCTTCAGAGCCAAAACTTCTTTTAGCTGATGAACCAACAGGAGCATTAGATACTGCAACCTCTCACGATATAATGCAATTTTTACAGCAATTAAACGACGAAGGAAAAACTATTCTTTTAGTCACTCATGAAGAGGATATTGCTAAAATGTGTAAAAGAATTGTTAGACTTCGAGACGGAGTTATAATTGAAGATAATGTTATTAAACAAGTAAGAGCATAATATGTTTGATTTAGACCTTTGGCGAGAAATATTTCAGAGTATAAGCAAAAATAAGCTTCGTACTCTACTCTCTGGCGGGACAGTAATTTTTGCAATAATGCTTTTTGCAATTTTATTTGGATTGGCAAATGGTCTACAAAACACCTTTAATGAAGGTATGGGTGGTGATGCTGAAAACACTATTTTTATTAATTCTGGTAGAACCGCTAAAGCAGGTAAAGGAAATCAGGTAGGTAGAAGAATACAGTTTGATAATGCACTACTCTCAACACTAAAAGATGAATTTAAAGATGACATTGAATTTATTACTGCAAGGGTTAATAAAAATGTTGTTGCATCTTATAAAGGAGAAAAAAACAATTACAGTCTTAGAGCTGTAAACCCAGATCATCAGTTTATTGAAAAGTCGGAGTTAGTTAGTGGTAGATTTATTAATCAAAGGGATTTACAGGAATCTACTAAAGTAATTGTAATTGGAAGATTAGTTAAAGAAGACCTTTTTAAAACAGAAAAAGTAATTGGAGAATATATAGATCTTAACAAAATTCAATATAAAGTTGTAGGAGTTTATCAAGATATAGGAGATGACAATGAAGAAAGGATTATTTATATGCCACTTACAACTGCTCAAAGAATTTATGGAAATAATGACTTCATAGACCAAATAAATTTGACCTATAATCTAAGTATGGGATTAGATAATGCAATTGCACTTGGAACAAATATAGAATCTAGAATAAAAAAAATATTTAATATAGAACCCTCAGATCAAAGAGCAGTTCGATTAAGAAATAGGGCAACAGAAGCAAATCAGATAAATCAGTTTAATAGAGTACTAACTATACTTGTATTAATTATTGGATTAGGAACTCTAATTGCAGGTATAGTAGGGATTAGTAACATTATGATTTTTATTGTAAAAGAAAGAACTAAAGAAATTGGAATACGTAAAGCACTCGGAGCTCGTCCAAGTTCCATACAATCTATTATACTTATAGAGTCTGTTTTGATCACTTCAATTTCAGGCTATGTAGGTTTATTACTTGGAATTGGAATTTTGGAAGCTTATGGCCCATCCTTAGATAAGTATTTTATAACCGATCCAAGTGTAAGCACAAATTTGGTAGCGATGGCTACTTTGGCACTAATTATTTCAGGATTTATTGCTGCTTATGTTCCAGCTAAAAGAGCATCTCAAATTAAACCAATAATAGCTTTAAGAGACGAATAATATGTTTAAATTTTTATTTGATATAGATACATGGCAAGAAGTCTCTGACAGTCTTACAAAAAATAAGATTAGAACTGTTATCACAATGATTGGAGTTTGGTGGGGGATATTGTTATTAATTGGTTTATTAGGTTCTGCCAGAGGTATAGAAAACAAATTTAACTCTCAATTTGGAGATTTTGCTACAAATAGTGTATTTGTTTGGGCTCAGTCTACAAGTAGGCCATTCAAAGGATTTCAGGAAGGCAGAAGACCAAGATTAAAGTTCTCTCAATTAGATAATATTAGAAATAACGTTTCTGGAATTGAGTTAGTAGTCCCTAGAAATCAAAATCAAGCACTTGTAGTTAGAAAGTTTTTATCTGGTAGTTTCGGGGTTTCTGGAGATTTTCCAATTTTGGATAAAATTCAAAAAAAGAACTTAATTAACGGTAGATGGATAAATCAAAATGATATTGATTTAAATAAAAAAATTGTAGTTATCAACGATGATGTGTATAAACAAATCTTTGAAAAAGATGAGAATGCCATTGGGGAATACATAACTATTAATAATATAAATTTTAAAGTTGTTGGAGTTTTTAAGCAAGGTGATTTTGATTTTGGTGGTGCTATGCATATTCCATTTACCACTTTTCAGCAAATATATAATCAAGGAGATAATGTAGGTTGGTTAACTATTACAGGTAAGCCAGATTATAACATTAAACAAATTGAGAATGACGCCAAGTTATTATTAAGAAATATGAATAAAGTACATCCAAACGACAATAGAGCTTTTGGTAGCTTCAATTTAGGAGAAAGGTTTGAACAACTAACAGGGTTTTTAACGGGAATGCAATTTCTTACCTGGTTTGTAGGAATTGCCACTCTAATAGCTGGTGTTTTTGCCATAGGAAACATATTACTTATTACAGTAAAAGAACGTACAAAAGAAATTGGAATTAGACGTGCTCTTGGAGCAACTCCATTTGAAATTAAAAGACAAATAGTTTTGGAAGCAGTTTTTCTAACTATAATTGCTGGAATTTTTGGGATAATTTCTGGAGGGTGGATTTTAATTGCTATGAATAGCTTGTTTGGACAAGGACCAGAATCTACCCTCGTTAATCCGTCTGTATCAATTTTTATAGTTTTTATATCACTAATAATATTAGTCATATTTGGAACACTTATAGGTTTAATTCCAGCAGGAAGAGCAACAAGTATTAAACCAATTGAAGCATTAAGAGAAGAATAAATTTTTAAAATAAATAAAATGAGAAAACCAATTAAAATAACTTTAGGCGTAGCTACACTAGTTGCATTAGTATTTGTGTTAATGTACTTTAAAGATGCAAATTCAAAATCAATTATTGAATATGAAACACAGGTTCCTTTCTATACATCATTAAATACAAACGTTGTTGCCACTGGAAAATTAAATCCAGAGGATGAAATTGAGTTAAAACCTCAAGTAACTGGAATTGTAGATATGATTTATGTTGAGGAAGGAGATATGATAGAAAAGGGAGACTTAATTGCAAAAATTAGGGTAGTGCCTAATGAGCAGAGTCTAACAAGTGCTAGTAGTAGAATTAATTCTTCCAAACTATCTTACGAAAACTCCAAAAGATTATTTGAAAGAAGTAAAGAACTTTTTAATAAAGGGGTTATTTCTAAACAAGATTATGAGAATTCAGAGTTGTCCTTAAATCAAGCTAATGAATCATACATTGAAGCTCAAAATGTTTTTAAAATCATTAAGCAAGGATCACTTTCTGGCGGAGGTTCAGCAAATACAAATATCGTAGCTCAAATTTCTGGAACAATTTTAGAAATTCCTGTTAGAGAAGGGAATCAAGTGATTGAAAGTAACAACTTTAATGCAGGGACTACGATAGCCACTGTAGCTGATATGAGTATTATGATTTTCGAGGGGCAAGTTGATGAAGCTGAAGTAGGAAAATTAGAAGAGGGCAAAGAGATTAAAGTAGTTCTTGGAGCATTAGGTGAAGAGGAATTTCCTTCTAAATTAACATTTGTCGCGCCTAAAGGAATTGAAGCCAATGGAGCTGTACAATTTAAAATTAAAGCAGATGTTGAAATACCAACTTCTAAAGTTAGAGCTGGTTACAGTGCTAATGCTATAATAGAAATTGAAAATACAGAAAACTCTTTATGCATTAAAGAATCTTTGATTCAGTTTAATAGGTTTACTGAAAAGCCATTTGTAGAAATTTTAAATGATGATGGAGTATTTATTAAAAAAGACATCACTATTGGTATTTCCGATGGAATAAGTGTTGAGGTGTTAGAAGGTATTGAAGAAGATGATAAAATTAAAGTTTGGAATAAAGTTCTAGAAGAAGATAAGGGTGGTGATGGTGAAGAAAGACCAGACTCTGAAGATTAATTTAAATAAATAATGATTATGAAACATATATATATAATAGTACTAAGTGTATTTTCTATAACAACCTCTTTAAGTCAAGAGAAGCTTTGGGACTTACAACAATGTGTGGATTATGCATTGGAGAATAATATTTCAATTTTACAAGCTCAAAACACTATACTCTCAAATGATCAAGATATTATTGCATCTAAAGGTAATTTTTTACCATCGCTTAGTTCCAACCTTAATCAATCTATGAGTATTGGTACAGTTGAATTATATCCTGGAGAATTTGCAGATAGAACATTTAATTCTTCTAGTGTTGGGTTTAATATATCTCAGACCGTATTTAATGGATTTAGAAACTTAAATGTTCTAAGACAATCTAAGATTAACTTGGAGAGAAGTGAAAATGAGTTGAATAAAATTAAAGATGATGTTTCTTTAAACGTAGCAAATAACTATTTAAATATTCTTTTTACTAGAGAGAATTTAGCTTTAGCTAAATCACAATATGAATTTTCGTTCAAACAATTAGATCAGGTTAGAAACTTAGTTGAAGCTGGAGTTCAACCTCGAGCTAATATTATCGATGCAGAGGCTACACTTAGTCTGGATGAACAGAATTTAACTACAGCAGAAAATAATTATAAATTATCTCTATTAACTTTATCTCAAATATTACAGATTCCGTTAGAGGGTTTTAATGTAGTTTCTATTGATGTAGAAGTCCCATCCGAAAATCTATTATATACAGATATTAAACCTGTTTTAAATTATGCTTTAGTTAATCGTAATGAAATAAAAGTTGCAAACAATAACATAGATTTAGCAAAATACAATACTAAAATATCTAAAAGTGCATATCTTCCTAGTGTTTCATTTGGTTATGGTTTTAATGCAAGTGCAAATTTCTCTAACTTAACTTCAGATAACTCTTTTTTTCAACAAATAAATGATAATAAAGGACATAGTCTTAATATGAACATTAGTGTTCCAATTTTTTCAAGAAATCAAATTAAAACAAATGTTGCTAAATCAAAAATTCAAGAAAACAATTCAGATTTAGGACTGATTCAAGCTAAGCTTAACGTAGAAGCTACAGTACAAAGAGCTTATACAGATGCTAAAGCCGCTTTGAAGTCTTACCAAGCAGCAAAAAAGTCATTACAATCTCAACAGTTAGCTTTTGAAAATTCGCAGCAAAGATATCAGCTTGGAGCTATTAATACTATTGACTTAGAACAGGTAAGATTTAGGTTGTTGAATGCGCAATCATCTCTTATTAATTCCAAATATGATTTTATATTTAAAACCAAGGTTTTAGATTTTTATATGGGTAAATAATAATCTATTGAGCTATATTTTAAACATAGAAACTTCCACTACAAACTGTTCAGTTTCCTTATTTAAGAATTCTGAATTAGTTTCGTTTAAGCAAGAAAATGATCAAAATTACTCTCATTCAAAAAGGTTACACGTGTTTATTAATGATTTATTAGAGGACTCTAAAGTATCTCCTAAAAATATTTCTGCAATTAGTGTTAGTAAAGGACCTGGATCTTACACAGGGCTCAGAATTGGTGTTTCATCTGCAAAAGGATTATGTTTTGCTCTTGGAATACCTTTGATTTCTGTTGATACCTTGGATGCATTTGCACATCAAATTGAATCACCTGATGGATTCATCGTTCCTCTTATTGATGCTAGAAGAATGGAAGTATATTCTTCTGTCTATGACAAAAACTTCACTAAAATAAGGGAAACAAGAGCGGAAATTTTGACAAAAGATTCTTTTCAAGAATATTTAAAAACAAATAAAGTATATTTTTTAGGTAATGCAAACGAAAAAACCAAAAGTATAATTAATAGCTCTAATGCTATTTTTATTGAAGATAAACTACCTTCTTCAATAGAAATTGGAAAGTTAGCTTCTCTAAAATTTATTTCAAAAGATTTTGAAAATACGGCTAACTTCGAACCGTTTTATTTAAAAGAATTTATTGGAAATAAATTAAAGTCTAATTAATAAACTCCAGAGCTTCTTCAGATGATTTTACAGGCAACCTACAAGCTTTTTTTACACAAACATATATGTATGTATCCCCATCTACATGTCTGTTTTTTAAAAGGGGGAGATCACTTTCATTTAAACTGCCAATAATTAATTTATTAGGCTTAAAGTTTTTATTAATTTCGGTTGCTTTAATTAAGGAATTTTCTCCAACTATTGCAACTTCATAAAATGAATCACTTAATTTTAGCATCAAATCTAACCAGTTAGAAAAGCCATCAGGATATAAATCAAATTCTGGGGAGATATTATTTAACATTGATTTAGCTGTATCCAAATAATATTCATTATCAAAGTAGTGAGAAAGTAAAAATAAATTATTAGCCATCATAGAATTACTTGAAGGAATGACATTATCTCTAAAATTGACAGTCCTTGACAAAAGTTTTTCATCTAAATCTGATGTAAAATAAAACATTTTAGTTTTTTCATTGTAAAAGTGATTATATACGTAGTCGGTAATTTTTTTAGAGTAGTTTAACCACTTGTCGTCAAGGGTAATTTCGTGTAAAGCAATAAACCCAGAGATAACTGCTGAATAATCTTCTAAATATCCATTTATGTAACTCTTTTTATTTTTATAGTTACGTAATAGTTGCCCGTCTTTTTGCAACAAATTTTTCACTATAAATTCTCCGTTTTTAACAGCTGCATCCAAAAAATCAGGTTCATTAAATGCTTTGTATGAATCTGCAAAACCTTTGATCATTAATCCATTCCAAGAAGATAAAATTTTATCATCAAGCCTAGGCTTTATTCTTTTGTTTCGAACTTTATTTAATTCAGATTTACAACTTTGAATTAATTGGATTAATTCATCTTGTGAAATATTAAATTTAGAGGCAATTTCTACATCTTTTTTATTTCTTATGAGAACATACTTATCATCTTCCCAGTAACCATATTCATTTATATTATAATAATCAGAAAATACCTTAAATTTCTCTTTTAAGACTTTAATTAACTCTTCTTCTGTCCAAACATAAAAGGCTCCTTCTTCTAAAACATTCTCATCTGTTTTACTGTCTGCATCTAATGATGAGTAATAACCACCACTAATGTCCTTTAATTCTGAATTTATAAAGCCAATAGTTTCATAAACTACATTTTTATATAGGCTATTTTTAGTTAATTTATAAGCATCTGAATATAAACTTATTAATTGTGCGTTATCGTATAACATTTTTTCAAAATGTGGTATATGCCACTTACTATCAACTGAATATCTAGAAAAACCTCCTCCAACTTGATCATACACACCTCCAAATGCCATCTTTTCTAACGAAATTTCAACAAATTTTTGAATTTCCTTATTTTTAGTTTGATAAGAATATTTCAATAAAAAATGTAAGTTATTTGGCATCATAAATTTTGGCATTCCCTTAGAACCACCATACTCCATATCAAACTTTGTAGACCAAGTGTTCAGATAATCTTGCATAATATTTAAATTAAAATCAGGAGTCGTTTCATTTAAATTTATTACGTCTAAAGATTTTACACCTTCCTCTAATTGATCTGCATAACTAATTAGTCTCTCAGGATCATCATTGTAAAGTTTAGAAATTTGCTCAAGTGCATTAATCCATTGATCTTTTGTGAAGTATGTACCTCCCCAAATCGGCCTTCCATCTGGAAGTGTAACAACATTTAGTGGCCATCCACCGCTGCCTGTCATAAGTTGTACAGCATTCATATAAACATTGTCTACATCAGGTCTTTCCTCACGGTCCACCTTAATAGAAATGTATTTTTCATTCATTAATTTTGCAGCTATAGTATCTTCAAAACTTTCTCTCTCCATTACATGGCACCAATGGCATGCTGAATACCCAACACTAATAATAACTAGTTTGTTTTCCTTTTTTGCAAGATCTAAATATTTTGAATCCCAAGGGTTCCAATCAACAGGGTTGTATGCGTGTTGTAGTAAATATGGACTTGTTTCATTAATTAAATTGTTGCTCATTTCTTTAGATTCTTTGTTTTCACAAGCGGTTATAATTAATAATAGGGATAAGAAGTAAAATAATTTTATTTTCATTTTATTTAAAAGTACAAAAACTTAATTCAAGTTATTGGTTTAACCATTTATTGCTTCTACACACTCAACTTTACCAGCTAACATTTCTTTTAACATGTTTTCAATTCCATTTTTTAATGTAAATGTTGAAGATGGACATCCGCTACATGCTCCTTGAAGAATTACTGAAACTTTTTTATTATCTGCATCATAAGATTTAAATTGAATATTTCCTCCGTCTGCAGCAACTGCTGGTTTTACGTATTCTTCTAAAATATTTATAATTTCTTTAGAAGTATCATCTAGCTTGTCAAATTCTTTTGTTTTTTGTTGTTCAGAATGTGTGATAATATCATTAGAATCTAACTCTACTACAGGCTTACCGTCCTCAATATGAGAACGGATAAATTCTCTTAGCTCCATAGTTATTTCATCCCATACAGCAATTTCATATTTGGTGATTGAGATATAATTTTTTTCTATAAAAACACTTTTTACATAGGCAAAATTAAATAACCCTCTTGCTAAAGGGCTTTTTGAAGTTTGATCTATTGACGTGAATTCAAATAGTGAATTTACCAGATTTTTATTTGAGACAAACTTCATTGCAGAAGGATTAGGAGTGCTCTCTGCATAAACAGTTACTGCTGTCTTTTTAATCTTTTCAATTTCTTTTATTACTATATTTCCTTCATTTAAATATCCTTCTATTTGTTCTGCCACTTCATCTTGTACATCTTTCCATTCTACAATATTAAATCTTTCAATAGCAATGAAATTTGATGATATGTATATTTTCTTTACAAAGGGAAGGTAAAATAGTTGTTGAGCTAGAGGTGAGTTTGAAGCATCATCAATGTTATTGTACTCATAATTCTGATGATTGGTTAAGAAAAAATTTGTTTCAAATTTTACTATAAACTTATTACTTGTCTCATTGATAGAAACCTTATATTTTTTCATTATAATTTTTTTACAAAAATAATGAATCCTCATTGAAGATAAAAGAATGATCAAACATATAAATCCATTAAAAATTTATATATTTGATCAGATTAATTATTAAATATGGGATTAAAAAAACACTTACTTTGTACTGCTTTTTTTATATTTAGTTGTCAATTTATAAACTCTCAAGAGGGCCTTCCCATATATTCAGATTATTTAACCGACAATTATTATCTATTACATCCGTCAATGGCTGGAGTAGCTAACTGTAATAAAGTTAGAATAACTAGTAGAAAACAATGGCTTGATCAAAGTGAGTCACCTAACTTACAAACAATAAGTTACAATGGACGTATAGGAGATTCTAAATCTGGTGTTGGTGCTATAGTATATAACGATAAAAATGGTTATCATTCGCAAACTGGTGCTTATTTAACCTATGCACATCATTTACTTTTTTCTAGAAACAGATTAGATCTTAATATGCTGTCTTTTGGTCTTAGTGCTGGAATGATGCAATATAAGCTAGATGAGTCTTCCTTCTTATTTGACGGCTTTGACCCTCTAGTTTCTGGAATTACACAAAGCTCTACTGACTTTAATCTTGATTTTGGATTTTCATATCATTATCTAGATTTTTATGCACATGCTACTTTTAAGAATTTCTTAAAAAATGATGGTATAAATTCAAATGAATTGGGAATTTATTCATATGATAACTCTAGAACATATCTATTATCTACAGGAAATGTTTTTGGTGGATTTGGAAGCTCATGGAGCTATGAACCTTCTGTATTATATGCTTACAAAGAGTCTTCTAAGGAATCTTTTGTTGATATTAATTTTAAAGTATATAGAGAAACGGAGTTTGGTAAAGTTTGGGGTGGATTATCATATAGAAGAAGTTTTGAGGGAGCTGAATATCTTGCACTAAATGATCAAGTAAAAAGTCAAAAACTTCAGTACATAACTCCACTTGTCGGAGTTGATTTTGACAATTTTGTGTTTGCTTACACCTACTCTTACCAGTCAAACTCTATTGTATTTGATAACGGAGGATATCATCAGATTACTCTTGGAATCAACTTAGGCTGTAAAAAGCAAAAGTATGATTGTAACTGCCCAGGAATAAATTAAAGATTTATCTTACTTATTTTATCACTACTACTTAGAAACTTTTTAATGATATTATCATTACCTGTACATAAAAATATGTTATTAGCCTTTGATGTATTGGAGTTAATATTATAATCCTTCAACAAGTTCTGAACTCTTTTAGTTACTGCTCTAGACGAGTCCAATATTTTTACTCCATTGGGAAGAATTTTTTTTAAGAGATACACTAAATAATAATAATGTGTGCAGCCAAGAACTAAATGATCTATATTCTTTTTTAACATAGGCTCTATATATTCTCTTAATTTAGGAATTAATAATTCTTCATTTATTCCATTTTCTTCAATAATTTTAACTAGATCGAATCCAATTTGTTCATGAATATTAATGCCCTTAGAAAATCTATCACTGGTCTTTAGAAATAAATTACTGGATAAAGTTTTTTCAGTAGCTAAAACCCCAATATTATTGCTTTTTGTTTCCAGCATTGCTGGTTTAATAGCGGGTTCAATTCCAACGATAGGAATATTAAACTTTTTTCTTAGGACTTCTATTGCATTTGTTGTTGCAGTATTACAAGCTACTATGATTAGCTTACAGTGTAAATCAACTAACTTTTGAGTGTTTTTAATGCTTAGTTGTATAATTTCAGATTCAGCTTTTTTCCCATAAGGTGCATTTAAATTGTCGGCAATATAAATTGTACTCTCATTTGGTATTGAGTTCTTTATTTCATTATAAATAGAGAGACCACCGATACCAGAGTCAAATAAGCCTATAGGAAAATTATTAGCCATATTGTAAAAATAAAAAAGCTATCTAATTAAGATAGCTTTTTTATTAAATTATTATTTGATGTTGTAATATTAGAATCCTAATTCACTTTTTACATCAACCATTAAATCTTTACCATTTGCTAATATTACTCCTTGACCTTGAGTAGAATCTAGTACATAGTCAAAACCCTGGGCATTTGCAACTTTAATGATAGCTGCCTGAGCCTTTTCTGAAATAGGTTTTAATAAATCAAATTCTTTTTTTTGTAAATCAGATTGAGCTTGTTGTTGGTATTGTCTTATGCTTTGTTCCATACCCTGAACTTCTTGTAATCTTTTTTGATTCTCTTCATCAGTTTGGTTTGGAGCTTCAGTATCGTATTGTTTAACTTTACTTTGAAGCTCAGCAGCCATAGTTTGAATATCAGTTTCGTAAGTTTTAGCTAGTTTTTCTAACTCAGCTTTAGCAGTATTCATTTCTGGCATTGAAGCTACTAATTCTTGTGTGTTAATGTGTGCAACTTTGCTTTGAGCAAAAGTAAAAGTAAGTGAACTTAAAGCAATTATTGCAGTAAGAATTATTTTATTAATTTTTTTCATGATACAATTTTAACTGTTGTTATTAATTTTCTGTAAAGGTACTATCTTTTGAGATCTTTTTAGCATCTAATTTAGCTTTTCTAGCCTCGAGTATTTTTTTCTTCTTTTCTTCTAATGATTTTTTTCTTTCCTCAATTGTTGGACTTGAATTTTCATTTTTTTCTATTTTTTTTGGAGCTTCAGCTTTTAAGCTCTCTTCTTTCTTTTTCTTTCTTTCTAATAATAGTTTCTCTCTGGCAGTTGGATTGGAAGAATTTACCATTTGAACTTCTTTTTTATCTGCTATAGATTTTCTTCTTTTGTCTTCAACTTCTTCTTTTTTCTTTTTCCTTTCTTCAAGGATTCTCCTTTTATTTTCAATATCTTCCTTCTTTTTGGCTTCTCTTTCTTCAATAAGTTTATTTATTTTTTCTTCTGCCTCCTTCTTTTTAGCTTCTCTAGCTTCAATTATTATTCTTCTTTTCTCCTCTGCCTCAGCTTTTTTTGCTTCTTTATCCTCTAATATTTTGTTTCTTCTTTCCTCTGCAACTCTATTTTTATTTTCAAGCTCAGCTTTTCTAGGGTCTTCAACATCTGATTTAGAAACTATTGATTCTTTATCAAGCTTCTTTTTTTCCCTTCTAGATTCTACTTGTTTTTGATTGTTGGATCGAAGTATTGTACGAAGAATTTGTTCGCTAATGTCATATCTTTTATCTGAATATAGCATAACTATATCTGCAGATTTATCAAAAATAAAGTCATATTTTTTTGTTTTTGCGATCTCTTGGATAGCTAAGAATATTTGATCCTGTATAGGCTGAATTAATTGCTTTTTTTGTAATATAAAATCGCCGTTTGGGCCAAACCTATTTTGCTTGTACTCATAAACTTCTTCTTCTTCTATTTTTAAATCTTCTTCCCTTTCTTGAATTAACTCAACAGTAAGTAATATTCTCTCTTTGTTCAGCAGGTCTCGTTTATTTTTAATTTCTTTTTCTCTGTTTTCTATTTCTTTTCTCCATTGTTCCACATTTGAGTTAAGTTGCTGGTTTATCTCTTGATATTCGGGAACGTTTTCTAATATGTAGTCAGTGTCGATGTAACCTATTCTAACTCCTTTTTGAGCTAAGGCAACCATACTGTAGGTAAGAATACAAAAAAATAATATGTTTTTTAAATCTTTAATAACGGTATAGTTTTATGTATAAACGCCTAATTTATATTTATAGTATGCATTTAGAAATTTTGTCCTATGATAAAGTGTGTTTCCCAACCATGTTTACCAGTTTCACCTTCAAGTGGATCAAATCCATGGCCAAAATCAATACCTAGTAATCCAAATTGAGGCATAAACAATCGAACCCCTAAACCAGCTGATCTTTTTAATTCAAATGGATTATAGTCTTTAAAATCGTTAAAAGAGTATCCACCTTCCATAAATGCCAAGGCATATACTTTAGCTTGTTGACCTAAGCTGATTGGATATCTTAACTCTAACGAATACTTGTTATATATTGATCCTCCGTCTTGCGATGATAAAGATTGATTCGGATAACCTCTTAAGGCGATTGTTTCTCTTCCATCTAAGCTATAAGTTCCTAGCCCGTCTCCCCCAAGAAAAAATCTTTCAAATGGGACAATACCTCTGTCATTATTGTAAGCTCCTAAAAAACCAAACTCAAATGTAGGTTTTAAAACTAATTTCTTAGTAAGTGCAGTGTACCACTCACCTTTGAACTTGAACTTGTAATATTCTAACCATCGAAATTTTTCTTGATCAATTTCTGCTATTCTTTCAGATGCAGAAGTGTTAGATGGATCGGTTGATAATTGGTCAACTAATTCTTGTCTTTCTGTATTTAAGGCTGAGTAATCTACATTATTAACTGAAGAATAAGGGAATGTTAATTTTGCAGAAAAACTAAAATTTGAACCACCAGTTGGATAAATTGGATCCGTATAAGTGTTGTTTCTACTTAATCCAAGAGTGTAGGCCAAATTATTTGAAGATCCATTTCCAAAAGTAAATAGACCTGTGTTATAATTATTCAAATCATAATACTGAAAACTTATAGCTTGCGACAGGGTAAAGTAGTCATCTGGAACTGATAATCTTTTTGCTAGACCAACAGAAATACCGCTAATATTAAATGATCTTGTTTTGTCAGCATTTCTAGTTACGGGGTTATAAAGAAACTGTTTTGTTTGAGATAATTGGGTAGAAAATTGAACAGGCTTTTTACCACCTAACCATGGCTCTGTAAATGAAAAGCTATTCATTGTGTAGAATCTACTTGATTGTAATCTTAGAGCTAACTTTTGACCATCTCCCATTGGGACAGGTTTATATGCTTTTTTGTTGAATATATCTTTAATTGCAAAATTATTAAAAGATAAACCTAATGTACCTATAAATCCTCCACCACCATATCCACCTTGTAATTCAATTTGACTTGACCCACTCTCTACAACTGAATATTCCATGTCTAATGTTCCGTTTCCAGGGTTGACATTTTTAAAATCAGGAGAAATTTGTTGAGCATCAAAATAACCTAATTGACCTAACTCACGTAAGGTTCTCATAACATTAGCCTTGCTATACAATTGACCTGGTCGTGTTCTTATTTCTCTGTATATGACATGATCATTTGTTTTTTCATTACCAACAACTGATATGTTATTAAAATAGGCAGGTTTCCCTTCGTTGATTCTTATCTCTAAATCGATAACATTTCCATCAGCACTTACTTCAACAGGAGTTACAGACGAAAATAAATATCCATTATTTTGATATAAATTTGACAAGTCATTCGCATCAGGATCAGAACTATCAGCTATTCTTTTTTCAAGTTCAACTCCATTATAAGTATCTCCTTCTTTAATCTTTAAAATCTGATTAAGTTGAGCGTCTGAATAGACAGTGTTTCCTAAATAATTAATCTCACCAAATGAGTATTTCTCACCTTCCTCTAATTTAATAGAGATATTAGCCATGTTAGTTTTCTTGTCATAGATAAGTGTGTCGATAAGAATTCTTGCGTCTCTGTATCCATTTTCTTTATATTTATCTACAACACCAACTAAATCTTCTTTAAAATCATCTTTAATGAATTTAGATCTTTTTAAAACTCTAAATATATTTTTCTTTTTTGTATTTTTCATTGCTTTTAACAATGTCTTAGATTTAATTTTTTCATTTCCAATAAATGAAATATCCTCCAATTTAACTTTGCTGCCTTTGTTGATATCCAAAAACATATTTACTTTTGATTTAGTAGTACTATCAATTACTGCTTCTGTTTTAATAGTTACCTTAGCTTTTAAAAAACCTTTTTTTCTGTACGAATTTTCTAAATAATTCTTTGTAGTCGTTATTAAGTTTTCAGTTACTTTGACTCCGTTTTGGAGTTTATTTTCTCTTATAATATCCTCGGTTTTATTTTTTTTAATTCCAGTAATAATAAGATTTGTAAGTTCAGGTAAATCAACTAAAGAAATTTCAAGAAAAACGGTATCATTACTTTTCTTGGTTTCGAATATTTCTATTGAACTAAATAAATTTGATCCCCATAATTTTTTTATTGCATTACTAATTTTTTCGCCTGGTAAAGTTACTTTCTCACCTTTACCCAAACCTGAGTATGTTACTATGGTTTGAGGACTAAATGTTGTGTTGCCGGAAACGCTGACGTCACCTATAATGTAGGATTGTTTTTTTTCAGCTAGTTGAGAGAATACGGATATCGAAGAAAGTAAAAATATGTAGGTAATTTTTTTAAAATATATTTTCAAAACTTTTATTTTAAGTAAGCTGTTCACTTGTTTTTCCAAACCTTCTTTCTCTGTTTTGATAATCAGTTATCGCGCTTATTAAATGCTCGCTTTTGAAATCAGGCCATAATTCTTCACTGAAGTGCAATTCTGCGTAAGCACATTGCCATAGTAAAAAATTACTGATTCTTTTTTCACCACTCGTTCTAATTATCAAATCAACATCAGGTAAATTTCGAGTGTAAAGATGCTGATTTATTAGCGATTCATCAATTTTTTCAACAGAAATTATGTTATTTTTAACTTTATTAGCAATGTTTTTTACAGAATTTATGATTTCATCTCTGGAGCCATAATTTAATGCTAGAGTCAAAGTCATCCTATTATTATATTTTGTATCATCACAAACTTTCTTTAAAAATGACCTTACAATAAATGGAATTTTGGAAATATCTCCAATGGTGGTAAGTCTAATGTTATTTTTTTTAAGCTCATTTAGTTCTGACATTAAAGAGTTGTGCAATAAGTCCATTAATAAATCAACCTCTTTCTTGGGTCTTTTCCAATTTTCTGTTGAAAATGCAAACAAGGTTAAATTTTTTATTCCAAGTTTAGCACAGGTTTTAACAATTTCTTTTGCAGATTCTTTGCCTTCTCTATGACCTTGATGTCTACTCAGCCCCCTGCTCATTGCCCATCTGCCATTTCCATCCATAATTATGGCTATATGATTTGGAATATTTATTTTTTCTTTTACCATTATTTAGTAATTGCAATAACAAGGTTTTCTACCGAAGGTGTAAGATAAATTAATTAATGAAAACACATACCAATCTCTATTATTAATATTTCCAAAATTAGTATAATTTTCTGTATTGGATAAACTTCCGTCAATATTATCTGAAAAAACATATCTCGAACCAATTTCCGCAGATAAAATTAATTGTTCTAATACTCTGTATTTAAAACCTAAAACAAATGGTATTCCAAGCGAATTAGTTCTGCCTCCTAGACTTGAAATATTATTATTTTGATAACCTAACTTATCAAATTTAGTATATACTATTCCAGTAAAAATATAGGGAGTGTATTTTAAACCAGCTTCATGTAAATTGAAATCAAAGAAAGTAAATTCCATCCCTGATGAAATTTCAAATAAATTATTTTTAAATAACAACTCTCTTTCTAATCTTCTTGGGTCCTTAGAATTTGAATCATCGGCACTTATATTTGAAGATAAAATTGATAATCTGTAAGAATGTCTAGGACTTCTATTCCATTTTAAAATTATACCATTTAATAATTCATTTGGAGCTATAAACGAGGTATTTCCAACATCTCCAATAAAGTTGCTTCCTCCCACAGCAACACCCACCTCATAGATTTGACAGTAAGAAAATTGAATTGTAAAAAGAAAAATAATAATTAATCTCATTCTTTTAATAATTGTGTAAATATAATTAATACAATTATTTCAATCTAATTGTTATTAGATTAAGAACTGTTTAAAATTTAATTTATTGTAGATTTCTTTTGTCCTTTCCCCACATTAATTTTTCTCTAAGTGTAATTAAAAAACTTTCATTTTCTAATTCAATCATTTTAATTTTAAATGGAGATTTTTTTATTATCACTTCATTTGAATTACTTAGTGTAGTAATTCTTGAGTCCAAGGATATTAAAAACTCATCTTCTCTTCCATTAACTTTGATTTTAATTTCAGTGCTATCTGGAATAATTAAAGGTCTAGCATTCAAGTTGTGTGGAGCTATTGGATTAATAATCAAGTTTTCTGCCTCAGGCATTATAATTGGTCCTCCACAACTTAATGAATACCCTGTAGACCCAGTAGGAGTAGAAATAATTAGCCCATCTGCCCAATAAGAGTTTAAGTGTTTATTATCAAGCTTGGTGTCAATTGAAATCATTGAAGTAGTGTTTTTTCTGCTTAAGGTTATTTCATTTAGAGCAAAGTTTAATTTTGAAAGTTGTTTGTTTGTTTCAGATGTTGAGACTTCTATTAAAGTTCTTTCTGAAATTGAGTAATTTCCTGCTATAATTTCTTCAATAACCTGTTCAATATTGTCAATCTGAATTTTAGCTAAAAACCCCAACCTGCCAGAGTTTACACCAATAATTGGAATGGATAAATCTTTCACAAAAGTTATAGCTTTTAAAATTGTTCCATCTCCTCCAATAGAAATAAGTAAATCAAAAGATTTATCTAATTCTTCAAATGAACTGATAGATTTTGAAATGAATCCACTTAGGGAATTAAAATAGTCACATTCTAGAAAAACAGAAACATCTCTTTTTTCTAATAATGTTATCAAATTAGTAATATATTCTGTTGGTTCGGATTTATTAATTTTACCGAGAATAGCTACTTTCATTTGATCTAGATATTTAAATATTTATCTAAATATTTTGACCTGTCTTTTAAATCATTAAAAAAATCATCTTCTTCATGATTTGAGAGAACTTCGTATTCAAACTCCCTTAACAGCCTAAGCGCAGGAGTTAAGTCATTTGCAGAAATCTTTACAATTGCTTCGATGTGTTTTAGATTTGTGTTAATAATAGAAACACTAAAT
The DNA here is from genome assembly GCA_016777305.1 of Flavobacteriaceae bacterium. Classification (GTDB taxonomy): domain Bacteria; phylum Bacteroidota; class Bacteroidia; order Flavobacteriales; family Flavobacteriaceae; genus SGZJ01. Next base: position 14,034 of record JADHRR010000001.1, on the reverse strand, counting down.
ATTTTAACATTGTTAACTTCTAATATTTGACAAATTTCAGAAAAAGAAAAAGTATTAATGTTTTTTAACACCCTAATTGTTACCTCGTTTTTAACAAGATTATCTACTACCATATTGCTTGTAAATTTTAAACCAAATTACATAATTTACTTAAAGTAGTTTGTATTTTTACATTAAAATTAACAAATGACTAAATTAAGTGTTAATATTAATAAGATAGCAACATTAAGAAATGCTAGAGGAGGAAATACTCCTAACTTATTGGAATTTGCAAAAAAAATACAAATGTTTGGTGCTCAAGGAATTACAGTGCATCCAAGACCTGATGAGAGACATATTAGATATTCCGATGTATATGATTTATTACCAATAGTTAATACAGAGTTTAATATTGAAGGAAATCCTAATGAAAAGTTTATAAAAATGGTTCTTGAAATTAAGCCAACACAGGTAACACTTGTTCCAGATGGCGTAAATGATATTACCTCGTCTTCTGGATGGAATACAATTAAAAATGAAAGTTTTTTAACAGAAATAGTTGGAGAGTTTAAACGAAACAACATAAGGACATCTATATTTCTTAATCCTGAACTAAAATTCATTGAAAATTTACATAAAATTGGTACAGACAGAATAGAATTATACACTGAAGATTATGCGATTAATTATAAAAAAGGGAATTATACCGCTATTGATCCATATGTAGATTGTGCTAAATTGTTAAATCAACTAGATATAGGGGTCAATGCAGGTCATGATTTGTCATTAGAGAATATAGAATTTTTCAAGAAAAAAATTAATAATTTACTTGAAGTCTCAATTGGGCATGCATTAATAACTGAGAGCCTCATATTGGGACTTGAACCAGTAATAAAATCTTATTTGCAAAAATTATCATGAAAATTCTTCATTCAAAAATAATTGGATCAGGGAATAGTCATATTATTATTCTTCATGGATTATTAGGGATGGGTGATAATTGGAAGTCGGTTGCAAATAAATTATCGGATGATAAGAGCTTTTGTATTCATTTAATTGATCAAAGAAATCACGGAAAAAGCTTTCATTCAGATAAAATCAACTATAATTTAATGGTTGATGATTTACATAATTATTTAAAACATCATTCTATTGATAACTGTTTTCTTGTGGGGCATTCAATGGGCGGTAAAACTGCTATTAATTTTAGCATGCTTCACACAGAATATTTAAATAAATTAATAATTGTTGATATAGCCCCCAAAAAATATGAACCTAAATTCAACTATTTATTTCTGGCACTTAAATCATTAAATTTAGGTATTTATAGTTCAAGAAAAGAAATTGAAATTGAGCTGACAAAAACTATTGCTGAAAAATCTCTAATATTTTTTCTTTTAAAAAATATTGGAAGAGATAGTAATAATAAATTTTTCTTCAAAGCTAATATTAATGTTCTTCATCAGAATCTAGTTGTTTTAATGGAAAGGTTAATCATAGATGAGAAAATTTTGATTGACACGTTTTTTATTAAAGGGGAAAAATCAGCTTATATAAATGAAAAAGATATTATTATAATCAAAGATAAATTTCCTAATTCAGAAATTATTTCAATCCCCAAATCTGGTCATTGGGTACACGCGGAAAATCCAGAATACTTTAATGCTGAATTACTTCAGATTTTAAAAAAATAAATCTGTAATTATAGTCTTGCCCTAATCTAAAAATTATTGTACTTTTGCGACCCAATTTTTAAAGCAAAAAATGAAAATTTCTAAAAAAAGTCTAGGTAAACAACACTCTTTAATTAGTGTCGAATTAATTGAAAAGGATTATTCTGAAAAAGTAAATGATATATTAGTTAATTATTCTAAAACAGCAAATATGCCAGGCTTTAGAAAAGGGCATATACCTCTAGGGTTAGTTAAAAAACAATATGGTAAAGCAGTTATTGTTGATGAGGTAAATAAAATTATCCAAGAAGAATTAAGGAAGTACTTAGTTGCTGAAAAGTTAGATATTTTAGGAAGTCCAATTCCAGTATCAAATGATGATATTGATTGGAATTCTGGAAAACTTAATTTTGATTTTGAGGTTGGTTTAACTCCAGTTTTTGATGTTAATTTAAAATTTAAGAAACCAGTAACTAGCTACACAATTACTGCTGATGACAAAATGATCAAAGATCAAATTGCAAATATTCAAAATCAATATGGAAAATTAATTAGTAAAAAAGAGATTTCTAAATCAGATGAGATTACTGCGTTATTTGTAAATGAAAAGGAAGAAATTAACAACAAATTTACTTTTAAATTAGATAAAATTAAAAGCAAGACTACTGCTAAATCCATTACTGGACTCAAAGTTGGAGATAAAATCACAATTAAGACTAATAATTTATTTGAGAATCAAGCAGACTTAGTTAGTGCGTTAAAAATACCAACTGAAAAAGCAGAAAATTTAAAAATAGAACTTGAGCTTTCAATTGAAGAAATAAACTTCAGAGAGCCTGCAGATTTAGATATTGAATTATTTGACAAACTTTTTGGTAAAGGGGTCGTAAAAACTGCAACTGAGTTGAAGAAAAAAATTGCTGAAGATGCTGAAAAGCAATTTGTACAACAATCTGACCAAAAGTTGTTAAATGATGTAACGGAGTATCTTATTGATAATACTAAATTTGTTTTACCATCAGATTTTTTACATAAATGGATGCGAACAGCTGGAGAAAAAGAACTCACATTAGATGAAGCTAAAGCTGAATATGAAAAGTCTGAAAAAAGTATGAGATATCAATTAATTGAAGGGAAAATTATTACTGAAAACAATCTTCAAGTTAACATGGATGATATTAAATCCTACACTAAAGAAATGATTATTAATCAAATGCTACAATACGGACAAACCAATCCTGGTGATAAAGAATTGGAAGATATTGTAACTAGAGTTCTTTCTAATCAAGATGAGGTTAAAAGAATATCAGAGCAACTAACTAGTCAAAAAATATTATCTTTTTTTAAAGAAAATGTAAATTTAAAAGCTAAGAAACTTTCTTACGAAAAATTTGTTAAAGAAGTTTATGGAGCTTAATTTTTAAAATCAGTATATTTAAATAAATTATTAAATCGTATGGATTATTCTAAAGAGTTTGAAAAGTTTGCAATTAAAGATCAAGGGATTAACAGTACTTACTACAATAAAATTATCAGTAGTATGTACCCTAGTTCTCTAACCCCTAACATTATAGAAGAAAGACAAATGAATATTGCTATTTTTGACGTATTCTCAAGACTTATGATGGATAGAATAATTTTCATGGGGACAGCAATAAACGATCAAGTAGCTAACATAATTCAAGCACAGCTTTTGTTTTTAGAGAGCACTGATTCTTCAAAAGATATTCAAATATATATAAACTCACCTGGAGGTAGTGTTTACGCTGGCCTTGGTATATACGATACAATGCAATTGATAAAACCTGATGTAGCAACTATTTGTACAGGGATGGCAGCATCTATGGGAGCTGTTTTGTTATGTGCAGGTGAGAAAGGTAAGAGAAGTGGATTAACACACTCCAGAGTCATGATTCACCAACCTTTAGGTGGAGCTCAAGGTCAAGCTAGTGATATTGAAATAACCGCAAGAGAAATATTAATTCTTAAAGAAGAATTATATAAAATTATTAGTAAGCACTCTGGTCAAAAATATGACAAAGTTTACAAGGATAGCGACAGAGATTACTGGATGAAAGCGGATAAAGCTTTAGAATATGGTATGATTGACGAAATTCTTACGAGATCTTAAATTTATTTATCTATGAGTAAATCTGAATTACAATGTTCTTTTTGTGGAAAGAAAAAAGCAGAAACTGAACTGTTAATTGCTGGAATTGATGCACATATATGTGATCAATGTATCGAGCAAGCTAATGGTATTGTAATTCAAGAAGCTAAATCAGACTTAAATAACCCTGAAGATTCACAAAGTAAACTTCTAAAGCCTCAAGAGATTAAAAACTTTTTAGATGAATATGTAATTGGTCAAGATTTTACCAAAAAAATTCTATCTGTATCTGTATACAACCATTACAAAAGATTAAATCAGCAAGTTGATGATGTAGAAATTCAAAAGAGTAATATAATAATGGTTGGTCAAACTGGAACTGGGAAGACCTTAATTGCAAAAAGTATTGCTAAAATGTTAGATGTTCCATTGGCAATTGTAGATGCAACTGTTTTAACAGAAGCAGGGTATGTTGGAGAAGATGTTGAAAGTATTTTAACAAGACTATTACAAGCTTCAGATTACAACTTAGAAAAAGCTGAGAGAGGAATTGTTTTTATTGATGAAATAGATAAGATTGCAAGAAAAAGTGATAATCCATCTATTACAAGAGATGTTTCTGGAGAAGGAGTTCAACAAGCTTTACTTAAATTACTAGAGGGGACTATAGTTAATGTTCCTCCAAAAGGTGGAAGAAAACATCCAGATCAAAAATTTATTGAAGTAAATACTGAAAATATTTTATTTATTGCTGGTGGTGCGTTCTCTGGAATAGAGAGGTTTATTTCAAAAAGATTAAATATGGCTGCTATTGGCTATAAGTCTTCAAAAGAAGAAGTTATTTTGAAAGAAAACTTACTGCAATACATTAATCCTAAAGACTTAAAAGATTTTGGATTAATTCCTGAAATAATTGGAAGATTACCTGTAGTTACTTACATGAATCCATTAGATAAAAATGCTCTTAGAGCTATTTTAACTACTCCAAAAAATGCAATAATTAAGCAATTTGTAAAATTATTTGAAATGGATGATATCGATCTTCAGTTTAGAGAGCCTGCGTTAGATTATATTGTTGAAAAAGCTATAGACTATAACTTAGGAGCTAGAGGTTTAAGATCACTTTGTGAAGAAATTTTAAATGACGCTATGTTTAGTATGCCGGGCGGAGCAAGTAAGAAATTAGTTGTAACTAAATCTTATGCAGAAAAGCAATTATCTAGGATTAGCTTAAAAAAATTAAAAGCAGCATCTTAAGTATTGAGTTTTAATAACTCTTCAATATATTCTCTGGAATTAGATAGCCGCGGAATTTTATTTTGACCTCCTAACTTATTTCTTTTTTTCATCCACTTGTAAAAAACTCCTTTTTTACCTAAAATAATCTCTGGCTTTTCTAAAGAAATATTATTATATCTCTTTGCTTCGTAATCTGAGTTTTCTGATTTTAAAAGTTCGTCAATTAGACTTGAAATATCTTGCATATTAGGTGAAGATTTTTTGAATTCAATTAGCCATTGATGTCTTCCTTTTTTCTTTCCATCCATATAAACAGGAGCAACTGTATATTCAACAACTTCTAAATTCTTTTTCTTACATAAATTTTTAATTGCATTGTCACTGTTTTCAATTATAACTTCTTCACCAAATACATTTATAAAATGTTTTGTTCTTCCTGTCACTACTATCCTATATGGGTTTAGTGATTTAAATCGAATTGTATCACCAATTTTATATCTCCAAAGACCTGCATTGGTAGTAATAACAATTGCATAGTTTTTATTTAGCTCTACTTGAGATAGATTAATAATTAATTCGTTTTGGTAATCATCCATTGGAATAAATTCATAATATATTCCATAATCCAACATCAATAAAAGGTCTTTTGAATCGTTAGAGTCCTGAACTGCAAAAAACCCCTCTGATGCATTGTATATTTCGTAATATTTTACTTTTTCAGACTTGAGTACAGAATTGTACTGATTTAAATATGGATTAAAACTAACGCCTCCGTGAAAATATACTTCTAAATTAGGCCAAATTTCGTTAATAGAACTTTTTTTTGTAACCTGTAATGTTCTATTTAGTAGCGTTAGCATCCACGATGGAACTCCTGCTAAACTTGTAACATTTTCTTTTATTGTTTCATTAATTATGGCGTCCATTTTATATTCCCAATCACTCATTAATGCAACTTTTTTTGCCGGGGTACTACTAAAATCTGCCCATATTGGCATATTTTCAATTAAAATTGCAGAGAGGTCACCATATATGCTGCCATTTTCAGCATAGGTGGATTTACTTCCGCCTAACCGAAGATTTTTTCCTTCAAACAATTTTGAGTTTTCATTATTTGATAGGTACAGACATAGTAAATCTTTATTTGCAGCATAATGACAATAATCTAAAGATTCCTGACTAATAGGAATGAATTTACTTTTAGAATTTGTAGTTCCACTAGATTTAGCGAACCATTTAATTTCTGTGTTCCAAAAAATATTTTTTTCTCCTTTTCTAGATCTTTCAATAATTCCTGAAATTTCTTCATAAGTAGTAACAGGAACTCTTTCGCTAAACTCATTATAACTCTTAATAGAATTAAAGTCATATAGTTTTCCGATTGAAGTATTTTTAGCTGTAGTTATGAGTTTTAACAGTAATTCGTTTTGAACTTCATTCGGATATTTTAAGAACAATTCTATTTGATGAATCCGTTTTTTTAGAAACCAAGAGGTTACTGTATTAATAAAAGGATTTACCATTTTTTCATATATTTATAGAATACTAAAATTAGTAATATTTTCATGAAATTTCAAGGTGTTATCAGAAAAATGCAGAGTGAGTTTAAAAGTCCTATAAAATATTATATGGAATTTGATGATGATTTTATTTGTCTTAATGATCTACTCGATAAAGAGGTGTCAATTAAGTTTCTTAATTATTTTTGTTTAAGCTGTGAAAGAGAAAAAGAAATCTTTAGGCAAGGATATTGTAAAAACTGTTTCTTTGAACAACCTCAGGCAGGAGATTGGATAATTAAACCAGAACTAAGTAAAGCCCATTTAAATATTGAAGATAGAGATTTAGATTATGAAAAAAGTGTTCAACTCCAACCACATATTGTTTACTTAGCTAATACAGGTCAAATTAAAGTTGGTGTAACTAGGAAGACTCAAGTTCCATTTAGGTGGATTGATCAGGGAGCTCATCAAGCAGTTGAATTAGTCGAGGTTCCAAATAGATATTTAGCTGGGATAACAGAAGTTGCTATAAAAGAGTTTATAAGCGATAAGACCAATTGGAGAAAAATGCTAACTAATGAATCTAACGAGCTTGATTTAATATCCTGTAAAGAAGATATTAGAAAACATATTCCAAATGAAGTTCTTGAATATTATATTCAAAGTAATAGCCAAACTGATATTAATTTTCCAGTAAAAGAATACCCAATTAAACCAATCACTCAAAAACTTATAAAAACACAAGAGATAAAAGGTACTTTAAAAGGAATTAAAGGTCAATACCTAATTTTTGAAGAAAATAAAGTTTTTAATGTTAGGTCTCATGAAGGTTTTGTCGTGGAAGTATCTTTTTGAAAAATCAATCTATATTAATTTCTTCATTTATTTTAAGTTTGAACTTTCTTCTAAATAAATATACCCCTAAGTACAAAAACGGAGTATCAATAAGAGCAATTATAATCTTAAATAAAAATCCAGAAATAAGTAAGCCCATAAACTGATTCCAGTTTAATACTTCAAAAGCACAGAGCAAGAATGTAATGGTAAAAGTGTCTACAAATTGTGAGAAAAAAGTTGAAAAATTATTTCTTAGCCAAAGCATTTTACCCTTTGTCAAGTTTTTCCAAAAATGATAAATATGAATATCTACAAATTGAGCGAATAGATAAGTTATCATACTTGCAAATACAGCGATTATTGTACTGCCAAACACTTTAGAAAATAACTCATCACCAACAGGAGAATCAACAATAGCTGGAACAGAATCTGCAACTAAGATTATCAAAATTGAAAAAATAGATGCAAAAATACCAACAGTTACCATCTGATTAGCTTTTTGTTTGCCATAGATCTCACTAATTAAGTCTGTAATTAAAAAGGTGATAGGGTAGGGTAAAATCCCTACGGAAAGAATAAATAAATCCACCCCAAATATTTTTATATCAAATGGATGCCAATAAAAAAACTTTTGAAATATTAAGTTAGAAACAACTAAAGATGTGATAAATAAAGCCCCAAGAATTAGATATATTTTTTGTGCTAATATTTTATTTTTTGCTGTCATTAATTCAAAATATTAATTGAGGTAAATATAACATTTTGAATTTCTTTTTGTTTAATTTGTACCAATGAAATCTTTTAATAAATATCATATTTCTATTGGTTCTAATATTGGAGATAGGCTGCAAAACCTACAAGATGCAATTGATTTAATCCATTTAGAAATCTCTATTGTAACCTCAATATCTCCTATATACCAAACAAAAGCTGTAGGTTTTGAGGGAGATGATTTTTATAATATTTGTATTTCTTTTTTCTCAAATGATGACCCAAATAACCTGCTTCAAACTCTTTTAAATATTGAAACAAAACTTGGTAGAACTAGGTGCGATAAAAATGTATATGAATCAAGAATAATTGATCTTGATATAATATTAATCGAGGACCAGGTTATTAATAATAATCTATTAACAGTACCTCACCCCTCTATGCATTTGCGTGAATTTGTTTTAGCTCCATTAAATGATATTGATCCAAATATAAATCACCCAATATTAAATAAAAATTCCAACGAATTACTAAAGTCATGCAAGGATAATAATATTAAAAAACTTTCTAAAGTTTTGTCTAATCCTAAAGATCAATTTAATATTTCCAAATTTAAATATATTGCTATAGAAGGAAATATAGGGGCTGGTAAAACTTCTCTTGCAAAAAAAATATCTATAGACTTTAACTCAAAATTAATTTTAGAAAGGTTTGCAGATAATCCTTTTCTTCCAAAATTCTATGAAGAACCAGACAGGTATGCATTCACTTTAGAGATGTCTTTTTTAGCAGAAAGATACCAGCAAATTACGGATGACTTGTCACAATTGAATATTTTTAGTGACTCTATAGTCAGTGATTATGACATATTTAAATCATTAATTTTCTCTAAAATTACTTTAAGTGAAGATGAGTTTGCATTATATAGAAAGCTATTTTTCTCTATGTACAAAGATATTCTCAAACCTGATTTATATATATATCTAAATCAAAATATTGATAGATTAAAAGAAAATATTAAAAAACGCGGTAGAGATTACGAACAAAATATAGATTCAAAGTATTTGAAAAATATTAACTCAGGTTATCTTGATTTTCACAAAACTCAAACCGATTTAAATATAAAAATCATTGACATTAATAACATGGATTTTGTAAATAATAGAATAGATTATTTGAGCTTATTAAAATCTATTTGTCAGTAGTTAGTTTCTTATTTAAAAACAGAGTTCCAAAGTACAACCCCTACACTAACTGAAATATTTAAAGAATGCTTGGTTCCAAGCTGAGGTATTTCAATAACATCATCACTTTGGTTAATTACTTCTTGATCCACCCCTTTAATCTCATTTCCAAATATAAAGGCATATTTTTCATCTTTTTCAAACGTGTATTCATTAAGTTTACTAGAGCCTTCACATTGCTCAATTGATATAACCTTTACACCTTCTTTTTTTAATTGATTTACTAATTCTATAGTACTTGTTACATGTTCCCATTCTACACTATCTGTACTACCTAAGGCAGTTTTATTTATGTCTTTATGGGGTGGTATTGCTGTTATCCCACATAAGTAAATTTTCTCTACCATAAAAGCATCACTAGTTCTGAACACACTTCCAATGTTGTTTAAACTTCTGATATTATCAAGTATTACAATAACAGGGCTTTTAACAGCTTCTTTGTACTCTTTAGGGCTAATTCTGTTTAGCTCACTATTTTTTAATTTTCTCATTTTAGAAAAATTATTTATAATATCTTTTTTTAATGCCTTTTTAAAAAAATAAATATTAGTTACATTAGCAACACATGATATTATGTTGGTAAAAATAAATATTTAAAACTACTCTACGTTGTCTAAAACAGTAAAAAAAATAACCCCTTTAATGAAGCAATATAATGCTATCAAGGTAAAATATCCTGATGCATTGTTGTTATTTAGAGTTGGAGATTTTTACGAAACTTTTGGACAGGATGCAATTAAAACTGCAAAAATACTAGGGATAATACTTACAAAAAGAGGTGCTGGCAGCTCTAGTGAAACAGAACTTGCAGGTTTCCCTCACCACTCATTAAATACATATTTACCTAAGCTAGTAAAGGCTGGGTTAAGAGTTGCTATATGTGACCAGCTTGAAGACCCTAAGCTTACTAAGACGATAGTTAAAAGAGGAGTAACAGAATTAATTACGCCAGGTCTTGCTATTATAGATGAAGTACTTTCTCCAAAAACAAATAATTTTTTAGCAGCAATAAGTTTAGGAAAACAAATTGGAATTTCTTTCTTAGATGTTTCTACTGGTGAGTTTTTAATATCTCAAGGAACCATTGAAGAAGTTGATAAGCTTCTTCAAAATTTTAATCCCAGTGAAATATTAGTTTCTAAACAAAAAAAACAAGACTTCTCCTCAAAATTTAGCTACCCTTACCAACTTTTTTATCTTGAAGATTGGGTCTTTCAACACGACTTTGCTAAAGAGTCTATTTGTTCGCATTTTAAAACCAAGAATCTTAAAGGTTTTGGTATTGAAAATTTAAATGATGGTGTTATAGCCGCAGGAGCGATTATGCATTATTTAAGTGAAACACAACACCAGAAAATTAATCATATATCTTCCATTAAAAGAATACCAAAAGAGGATTATGTATGGATGGATAGGTTTACCACTAGAAACTTAGAGCTTTTTAATTCAAATAATTTAAATGCGGTTACTTTAATTGATGTTATCGATAAAACAATATCTCCAATGGGGGGAAGACTACTTAAAAGATGGTTAGCACTTCCTTTAAAAGATGTTAAAGAAATAAATAGTCGCCAAGAAGTAGTTGAGTTTTTTATTCAAGATTTAAATTCATTAAATCAAATCCAGCATCATATTAAACTAATTGGTGATATTGAGAGGCTCATCTCCAAAGTAGCTACTTTTAAAATTAGCCCCAGAGAAGTCATTCAATTAAAAAATTCTCTTGAGGCAATTATTCCAATTAAATCACTTGCAGAAAAATCTACTAACCTTTCTGTAAAGCAAATCGGAGTTAACTTAAGTAATTGTGACAAGCTAAGGGATAGGATTAAAGAAACTCTTTTGGAAGAAGCTCCAGTTAATATTTTAAAAGGAAATTCTATTTCTTCTGAATACTCAAATGAGCTAAAAGAATTAAGAAACATTGCTTTCTCAGGCAAAGAGGTGTTGGATCAAATGCTAGTAAGAGAAAGCGAAGCAACAGGCATTACATCTTTAAAAATAGCTTCAAATAACGTTTTTGGATACTACATAGAGGTCAGAAACACTCATAAAGACAAGGTCCCAGAGCATTGGATAAGAAAGCAAACATTAGTTAGTGCAGAAAGATATATTACTGAAGAATTAAAGGAGTATGAATCTAAGATACTTGGTGCTGAAGAAAAAATAATGGCTCTTGAAATTCAAATCTTTAACGATTTAGTTCAATGGATGGGTAGCTTTATAAAGGAGGTTCAAAATAATTCGTTTTTAATAGCAAAATTAGATTGTTTATCTGGGTTTAGTCAATTAGCAATAGAGAATGATTATTGCAAACCTATCATAGATGACTCTCATGATTTGGACATCAAAGATGGCAGACATCCTGTTATTGAAAAACAATTAAAGGCACATGAATCTTACATTTCTAACGATGTCTTTTTAGATGCAGATAAACAACAAATTATTATGATCACTGGGCCTAATATGTCTGGTAAATCTGCCATATTAAGGCAAACAGCAATAATTGTTTTAATGGCTCAAATGGGTAGTTTTGTGCCTGCAAAATCCGTAAGAATGGGTTGGTTTGATAAAATATTTACAAGAGTAGGAGCAAGTGATAATATTTCCATGGGAGAGTCTACTTTTATGGTAGAAATGAATGAAACTGCATCCATATTAAATAATATTTCTAGTAGAAGTTTGATTCTTCTTGATGAAATAGGTAGAGGTACTAGTACTTATGATGGGATATCAATAGCATGGGCTATTAGCGAGTTTTTACACGATAATGCATCCAAACCAAAAACTCTTTTTGCAACACATTATCATGAGTTAAATGAAATGACTTCTTCTTTTAAAAGAATAAAGAATTTTAATGTTTCTGTAAAGGAAGAAAAAAATGATGTTCTGTTTTTAAGAAAATTAATTCCAGGTGGTAGTGAACATAGCTTTGGAATTCATGTTGCTAAAATAGCTGGTATGCCTTCTAAGGTTCTAAATAAGGCTCATCAGATTTTGAAAAAACTAGAAAAATCACATTCTAATGAGGAATTAACTGGTAAGGTTAAGTCTATAAAAGACGATATTCAACTTCAGTTTTTTAATTTAGACAATCCTGTTTTGGAGGAGTTGAAGGATGAAATATCAAAAATTGATATTAATTCATTAACACCAGTTGAGGCTTTACTTAAACTTAGTGAACTTAAAAAAAAGATAGATAATTAATAAGTGCTTATTTTTTAAAAAAAACACTTTGCTATTATAAGAATTATATTAAATTTGCACCCGCACCGTTAGGTGTTCGTTCATTAAAAAAACTGCGAAAGTAGCTCAGGGGTAGAGCATCACCTTGCCAAGGTGGAGGTCGAGGGTTCAAATCCCTTCTTTCGCTCTGAAAATATATTTGCTGAAGTGGTGGAATTGGTAGACACGTTGGACTTAAAATCCAATGGACTGTAAGTCCGTGCGGGTTCAAGTCCCGCCTTCAGTACAAAAGGGGTTAATCTTAAAGATTAACCCCTTTTTTTTATTAAAATAAATTCAATTTTCTACTGCCCAACATTCTAGCTCTAATTTAGCGCCAAGTGCAAGTCCATCAGCACCAAATGCACTCCTTGAAGGTTTGTTTTTGGTAAAATAGGTTTTATATACTTCATTCATTTGTCCCCATTCAGAAATATCATCAATCATGCAAGTACATTTTACAATATTATCCATCGTTAAATCATAATGTTCGAGTATTGATTTGATGTTTTCTAAAGCTTGTCTTGTTTCTGCTTGTATCCCTCCTTCAACTACAGATTCATTGCCTGGAATATTTCCAACAACCCCAGAGAGAATAATAAGATCATTAATCTTTACAGCATCAGAAAATGGATACCCAGCTTTAATTGTTTCTTCACTTGAATAAAATTCAATTTCAGAATCAGAAGAGCTACTAAAATCTATTGTTTTTTCTACTTTATAATCACAAGAAATAATTACAAAGCTCAGTACTGTTAATACGAAATATTTCATTTTTGTTTATTTTAAATTAGTTAATATGTATTGGGTAGCCCCAATTTTACTATTAATAAAACTAGAGTTAAGAGCACCTGTTTTTTGTATTTTTTCTTTATCCCTAATTAATTCATCAATTTTATTTTTTAAAGATTCAGCATTATTAACTGAAAACATTCCTCCACCTTTAATCATACTCACTGCTTCTGGAAATTTACTGTAATATTTTCCAATGATTATCGGTAAACCAAAAACTGCTGCTTCCAATGTATTATGGAGCTTGCCCTCTCCATTAAATCCACCTCCTATGTAAGCTAGGCTAGCGTATTTATAGAGCTTAGAAAGAGCCCCAATATTATCTACAATGATCACACTTGCAGTCTTAATATTTTCATTATTTAACTCAGAGAAAAGAATTGTTTTTTTATTAATAAATGATTTTAGATTAATTATTTCATATTTATTTATTTCATGAGGAGCTATAATGTATTTTAAATCTGACTTTGAATGATTTATATAATTTGTAATTATCTCATGGTCCTTACCCCACGTGCTACCTGCAATTAGACAGTCTTTTTCACTCAAAAAATTTTTTATATAATCAACATCCTCATTTAAGGTTTTCGATAAGGATACTCGATCAAATCTGGTGTCTCCGCTATTAAACACATTATTATGTCCGATTGACTTAAAGAGATCTTTTGACTTTTCATCTTGAGTAAAAATATAATCAAACTTTAAAACTGCTTTTTTCAATA
>JADHRR010000020.1:0-22327 GCA_016777305.1 Flavobacteriaceae bacterium | reverse complement strand
TCAAGTGACTATCTTCCATTTTCATTGGCTGCCAACTTTCTTGATAATCACCTCTTTCTTGTCGATGTCCAATAGGAGGACAGAACAAAGTATTGTTATTATTTTGGGTGAGTGTAAGAAGGGTTATTTCATAATCAAAGGATATGAACTCTTCAACAATTACCTCCATTAAATCTCCTCTTGATCCTTGTAGCGCTTCATCCCATGATTTTTCAATATCAGACTCATTCCTAATCACAGATTGACCTTTGCCAGATGATGACATAAGAGGCTTGACTACGCAAGGCATTCCTGTATATTCCACTCCTTTTACTAGTTCATCATATGATTTAGCGTATTTGTATTTTGCAGTTTTTAATCCTAAATCTTTAAAGGCTAAATCTCTAATTGATTTTCTATTCATCGTAAAATTTGCCGCCTTTGCAGATGGAATTACATTGTAGCCTTGTTTCTCATAATCATAAAAACGTTCAGTTCGAATACTTTCTATTTCAGGAACTATAAAATCTGGTTTATGCTTGTCAACAATTTTATCCAATTCAAATCCATTTAGCATATCAATAACCTCAAATTCATGAGCAACCTGCATTGCTGGAGCATTTTTGTAGTTATCTACAGCTATTATATATTGACCTAATCTTTGCATTGCAATTACAAATTCTTTGCCTAATTCCCCTGAACCTAATAATAGTATTTTATTTCTCATGTTGCTAAATTAATAAATCTTATATCGCATCATTTTTTTTGCCAACATTTAAAGCAGGACATAACAATGTCTGTTAATTTTTTTTATCTATTTCAATTTAAAAATTGATTTATTATAATGACAGCTTCATTTGTTATAATTATAATTCTTTAAATGTGTTAAATTTATTTTTTAATTAATTTCAGTACTACATTTTATAAAAATAATACAACAATACTGAATTTTTTTGTTTGTAATCAAAAGGTTTTAAAATTTATTTTAGGGCCTTTTTTTTATTATATATTAACTTAACTTTTAACAGTACAATTTATAAAACTATATTTGAAAAAAAATATTAATGCATAAAGCAGGTTTTGTAAATATTATAGGAAATCCAAACGTAGGTAAATCTACTTTGATGAATTCTTTTGTTGGTGAGAAGCTTTCCATTATAACGTCTAAGGCTCAAACTACAAGACATAGAATACTAGGAATAGTAAATGGCGATGAATTTCAAATGGTGATTTCTGATACTCCAGGAATAATTAAACCTGCATATGAGCTTCAGTCCTCAATGATGGACTTTGTAAAAGCAGCTCTTGATGATGCGGATGTACTTGTATACATGGTTGAAATTGGTGAAAAAGATCTTAAGGATGAAAAATTCTTTGAAAAAATTATAAATTCTAAAATACCAATTATACTACTTATTAATAAAATTGATATTTCTAATCAAGAGGAGTTAGAGCAATATGCACTTATGTGGAAAGATAAAGTTCCAAATGCTGAAATATACCCAGTCTCTGCTTTAAAAAACTTTCAAATTAATGATGTTTTTGATAGAATTGTTGAGTTATTGCCTGAATCACCAGCTTTTTATCCTAAAGATCAGTTAACTGATAAACCTGAGAGATTTTTTGTAAATGAAATCGTTAGAGAAAAAATACTTACTTACTACAAAAAAGAAATTCCATACTCTGTAGAAATTTTAACTGAAGAGTTTTTTGAAGAAGAAAAAATTATCAGAATCAGATCTGTTATTATGGTAGAAAGAGAAAGTCAAAAAGGAATTGTTATTGGCCATAAAGGTGTTGCTTTAAAAAGAGTCGGTACTTCTGCAAGACGTGATTTAGAAGCTTTCTTTGGAAAGCAAATTCATATTGAGCTTTATGTTAAAGTCAATAAAAATTGGAGAAGCAACCAAAACCAATTAAGAAGGTTTGGTTATAATAATTAAAACATTTTTTTTTTTAGTTATTATAATTACTACAATTATTTTAAACCCAAACACCCATTTATAATATTTTTAGATTATTAACTACTAAAAATATAAAAATGAAAAAATTAATTTACCTATTATTTTTTATTACCACTTTTTCTTTTTCTCAAAATGCATTTATGGAATTTCAATTTGAGGCCAAAAGAGGAGCGCAGACTGCTATTCTAGCTCTCACTGATGAGTTTTGGGGAGATGCTGAGTTTAAATCTGGAGGAATCAATATTCAAGCCTTTAACATTGGAAATGAAATTTCTACACACAGAATTGTTCTCTATGGAGATCCTGCAAATTGGGGAAGATCTGATTCTTTATCCAATGAGGACAAGTGGGCAGTATTTTCTCACAAACTAAACAATCATATAGAAAAATGGACTCATAGTTCATCTGGAAATGTTATTAGTTGGGTTGGAGATAATGATGACTATAAGTATGCTCAGATATATGAATTCAAAGCAAGTGATCCGAGTGCATTTAAAGCTGCTCACGATAAGCTTGTTAGCGAAATGTCCCCTACATTAAAAGGTGAGATTGGATTTGGAAGTTATGAAATTGGAGGTTATAATGGAGCCTCACATTGGGTTGTTGTTACCGCAAAAAACTGGAGTGATTTAATTGTTACAAGGAGAAATATGAAGGAATCATTAAGTAAACAATGGGAACAATACTATAAAGATAGAGGAGATGTAGAGCATATTAGAAATTACACCCTTAACACTGCCAAAAGGTATTAAGATTATTATTAACTATAAAAAACGATAAAATGAAAAAATTACTAGTACTATTATTAATTCCATTTTTTGCTTTTTCTCAAACTAATCCTGACAGAGAATATTGGCAAACTAACAAATGGACACCAAAAAAAGGAATGAATGCTGAATTTGAAGCGGGAGTCGCTAAAAAGACAGATAAGTTTAACGGAACAGCTGAAACCTCTATGGCTACATATCAAATTATTACTGGGCAAGACCAAGGTAAGTATATGAGAGTTATGGGAAATAGAGATTCTTCTGCATTTGATGAAGACAATACTGCTGAATTAGCATATTGGGGTAAACATGTTATGCCTTATGTTGAGTCAAATGATGGAAATATAAGATGGTGGAGAATGAAAGGTTTTAGTCAAAACTGGGATAATGATTTACCACCAGCTAGATTTGTAAAAATGACAACTTACACAATCAAAAGAGGTAAGATGTCAGATTTTTTAAGATTCTGGAGAAACAATACTAAATTACAGAAAGAATTAGGGTATTCTGGAATCACAGGACTATTTATGTTAGTTTCTGGTGGAGAATCTCAACAATTATTAGAAGTAGAGCCTTACAATAGTCATGCAGAGGGTATGGGTGAAATGACAAACCCCGATGTTAATTATGTTGAAGAGTATAACAAAATGCATGGGTGGAGAACTCATCGTAATGATGAAAGGGCTGCAACTGCGGCTATTGAAGAATTATGGGGTATTACTGTAGAGACTGCAGAACTGAATGTTGAAATGTCTTCAAAATTGAAGTAAATTTCACTTAAGCTTATATTATGAAAAAAGTTGATTAATTTATTAATCAACTTTTTTTTATGTAAAATTCTAGTTTTTAGCATTACATTTGCATTCATTTAAATGATATGAGTAATATAGTTGCAATAGTTGGTAGACCTAATGTAGGTAAATCTACATTCTTTAACAGACTTGTTCAAAGACGAGAAGCAATAGTAGATGCTATAAGTGGAGTAACTAGAGATAGGCACTATGGTAAAAGTGATTGGAACGGAAAAGAATTTTCTTTGATTGATACTGGAGGCTATGTAGTCGGTAGTGATGATGTGTTTGAGAGCGAAATTGATAAACAAGTGGAGTTAGCAATTGATGAAGCAGATGCTATCATTTTTATGGTTGATGTAGAGTCAGGTGTGACCTCTATGGATGAAGAAGTAGCAAAACTTCTTAGAAAAGTTAATAAGCCTGTCTTTCTTGTTGTAAACAAGGTAGATAACTCAACTAGATCTAATAATGCTGTTGAATTTTATGAGCTTGGATTAGGAGAGTATTACACAATCGCCAGTATTAATGGTTCTGGTACAGGAGATTTATTAGATGCACTTGTAGAAAATTTTTCTGATGATTCTGAAGAAGTAAATGATTTACCAAGATTTGCGGTAGTTGGAAGACCAAACGCTGGTAAATCGTCATTTATTAATGCTTTAATTGGAGAAGAAAGATATATTGTTACTGATATAGCAGGAACAACAAGAGACTCAATTGATACAAAATATAATAGATTTGGATTTGAATTCAATCTTGTTGATACTGCTGGTATAAGAAGAAAATCTAAAGTTAAAGAAGATCTTGAGTTTTATTCTGTAATGCGAAGTGTTCGAGCTATCGAGCATTCAGATGTATGCATTTTACTTTTAGATGCTACTAGAGGTTTTGACGGTCAGGTAAGAAATATCTTTTGGCTTGCAGAAAGAAACAAAAAAGGAATTGTAATTGTAGTTAATAAATGGGATTTAGTAGAAAAAGATAATCAATCATTGAAAGATTACGAGAAGATTATTCGAAAAGAAACTGAACCGTTCACAGATGTACCAATTGTTTTTATTTCAAGTATAACAAAACAAAGACTTTTTAAGGCAATAGAAACTGCTGTTGAAGTATATAAAAACAGATCTAAAAAGATAAAAACAAGTAAGTTAAATGAAATTCTTTTACCTATAATAAAAAATTATCCACCTCCAGCCTATAAAGCTAAATACGTAAAAATCAAGTTTATTACACAACTTCCTACCCCTCAACCCCAATTTGCATTTTTTTGTAATCTACCGCAATACATCAAGGAACCTTACAAAAGGTTTATAGAAAACAAACTTAGAGAGCACTTTCATTTTAATGGTGTACCAATAGATATTTATATGCGAAAGAAATAAAATTAAAGTTCATTTTTTATTTTAAGGAGTCTACTTTTAATTTCATTTAGTTTTTCAATTATTTCAAAACTATTCATAGGTTTTTTTTTAGCTTCCTTAATGTATGTTTTAGCACCCTCAATTGTGAAACCTTTTTCTTTTAGTAAAAAAAAGATTTGTTTTATGATTATAATATCATCTGAGGTGTATTTTCTTTTGCCATTTGCACTTTTTTTAGGGCTAAGTGTCTTGAATTCTTTTTCCCAAAAACGTATTAACGAAGCATTTACATCAAAAGCTTTTGCTACTTCTCCAATTGAGTAATATCTTTTTTCAGGAAATTCAACATTCATTAGTCTAAGGATTGATTAACTAATGATGTTTGTTTAAGTAATTCATCAAATTCCTTGGCAGTTAAATTACCGTAATAAAAATTAACAGGATTGATTCTTCCATTGTCTTTAAAGACTTCATAATGAAGATGAGGTGCTTGAGATCTACCCGAGCTACCTACATAGCCAATTAAATCACCACGTTTAACTTTTTGCCACTTCTTGACATTGTATTTGTATAAGTGTGCATATAGGCTTGTATATCCATAGCCGTGATCAATTCTAATATGTTTTCCGTATCCAGTAGATCGGCTATCGACTCTTTTTACTACACCATCACCTGTTGCATATACTGGAGTTCCTCGTGGGGCAGTAAAATCCATACCATAATGGAATTTTTTTACTTTAGTAAAAGGATCAGTTCGGGTTCCATATCCAGATGCTATCCTAGTTAAATCATCATTATTAACGGGCTGGATTGCAGGAATTGCCTGTAGAAATTTTTCTTTTTCTAGGGCTAATTTGGTTATTTCATCAAGGGATTTAGACTGAACAATTATCCTCTTTTGTAAAACATCTATATTTCTGTTGCTTTCTTTTATTAAATCTGAATAATCATATCCATCATATTTTTTATATCTATTTACACCCCCAAAACCTGCTTTTCTTTTATCTTCTGAAATAGGACTAGATTCAAAATAAATTCTATATATAGCATTGTCCCTTTCCTCAATATTAGATAACACCTTTTGAGCATCTTCAATTTTTTTGTTTAGGATATCGTATTGCAATGTTAAATTTTCTAATTCTCTGGTTAGAGCTTTTTCTTTTGGCGATTGAAAATATGTGCTAGTTAAAAAAATAAAAAACATACTCAAGAAAGCTGACCCAAATAAATAAATTAGTATGTATTGGATTACATCACTTTTTTTTCTCTCTATTTTGCGATAAGAAAGTGATTCAGAGTCGTAATAATATTTTAACTTAGACATGTCTAAAAAAATTATATTTTTGTATTAGTTTATAACTAACAACCTACAAAGATATAAATTGTTTTGCACTTTAATAAAATAACGCCTAACCTAGTATAAATAATGGACTCTAATCTTGTAAGAAAACACTTCATTGATTTTTTTAAATCTAAGTCTCACCAGGTTAATTCTTCTTCTTCATTGGTTGTTAAAAACGATCCTACTTTGATGTTTGTCAATTCAGGAATGGTTCCTTTCAAGGAATTCTTTTTAGAGAACTCTACATCTAAATACAAAAGAATCACAAACTCACAGAAATGTTTGAGAGTTTCAGGCAAGCACAATGATTTAGAAGAAGTTGGATACGATACATATCATCATACTTTTTTTGAAATGTTGGGCAATTGGAGTTTTGGAGATTATTTTAAGGAAGAAGCAATTAATTGGGCATGGGAATTATTGACAGAGGTTTATAAGATTGATAAAAACGATCTTTATGTTACTGTTTTTGAGGGAACTAAAGATTCAGATAATTTACCCTTAGATAAGCAAGCTCTCGATATTTGGAAAAAAATTATCCCAGAATCACATATTTTATATGGAAATAAAAATGATAACTTTTGGGAAATGGGAGAGCAAGGACCCTGTGGTCCTTGTAGTGAAATACATGTAGATATTAGAAATCAAGTAGAAAAAGATAAAACTTCAGCTTTAGAACTTGTAAATAAAGATCATCCTCAGGTTTTAGAGATATGGAATTTAGTCTTCATGCAGTACAACAGAAAGGCTAGCGGTAAACTAGAAGATTTACCAAATAAACATATTGATACTGGACTCGGTTTAGAGAGACTTTGTATGGTATTACAGGGGGTTAGTTCAAATTATGATACAGACCTTTTTACACCAATTATTAAAGAAATAGAATCTTTAACAGCTTTTAAATATGAAGGAAAATCTTCAAAAACAGATATAGCAATGAGAGTTATCTCTGATCATGTTAGAGCTGTTTCTTTTTCCATTGCAGATGGTAAGTTACCTAGTAATAATGGTTCTGGATATGTAATTAGAAGAATTTTAAGAAGAGCGGTTAGATACGGCTTTTCATTCCTTGGAACAAAAACTCCGTTTATCTATAAACTAGTGAATATCTTAAGTCAAAAACTTGGTGATAATTTTCCCGAAATAAATAGCCAAAAACAATTAATTGAAAATGTTATTAAGGAAGAGGAATTATCATTTTTGAGGACCTTGGACCAGGGTCTTGTTAAATTAGATCAAATTGTTAAATCTTCATCTGACAAAACCATTTCTGGCAAAAAGGCTTTTGAACTTTATGATACCTACGGTTTTCCGATAGATTTAACCTCTCTAATACTAAGTGAAAAGGATTTACAACTAGATATAAAAGGTTTTAACAAAGAATTACAAATACAAAAAGATAGATCAAAATCTGCCAATGAATCTTCATCTGAAGATTGGACAGTTCTAATTGATGACCCGATTCAAGAATTTGTTGGATATGAAATATTAACTACTAAATTAAAAATAGCTAAATATAGAAAAGTTTATTCTAAAAAAGATGGTGATTTGTTTCACCTAGTATTTAATATTACACCATTTTACGCTGAAGGAGGTGGTCAAGTTGGTGATAAAGGACAATTAAAGTCTACTAATGGAGATATTACTTACATTTTAGATACTATAAAAGAAAATAATGTTACAATTCATTTCACGAAAGAACTTCCTAAAAATATCAATGATTTATTCACTGCAGTTGTTGACTCTAAACTAAGAAAAAGAATTGAATCCAATCACTCGGCTACACATTTATTACATCAGGCTCTAAGGCAAATACTAGGAAACCATGTCGAGCAAAAGGGTAGTTCAGTACAATCTAAAAACCTTAGGTTTGATTTTTCTCATTATGAAAAAATTTCAGACATACAATTATCCATGGTTGAGTCTTTTGTTAACTCAAAAATTGATGACCAAATTTCATTAATTGAAAATCGAGAAGTTCCTATGCAAGATGCAATTGATAATGGAGCGATTGCTCTTTTTGGAGAAAAATATGATGATGTTGTTAGAACAATAAAATTTGGTGACTCCGTTGAATTATGTGGTGGTACACATGTAAAAAACACTGCCGAAATATGGCAATTTAAAATTAAATCGGAAGGTGCTATCGCATCAGGTATTAGAAGAATTGAAGCCATTACTGGTTCTGCAGTTAAAGACTACTATAATCAATCAATTATTCAACTTGCAGAAATAAGAAAGTCACTTAATAATACAAAAAATCCTGTTGACTCTCTATTAGAATTGAAAAATGAAAATTTAAAATTAAAAAAACAATTAGAAGCGCTTTCGAATGATAAATTACATAATTTAAAAGATTCTTTGATTAATGAGTTAAAAAATGTTAATGGAGTTAACTTTTTAGTTAAAAAAGTAGACCTAGATGTCTCTAATATTAAAAAATTATCTTTTGAATTAGGATCAAAACACAAGAATTTATTTATCATTTTTATGGCAGAAAATAATTCAAAAGCTAATATTGTTTGCTATATATCTAAACAACTAGTTCAATCCAAAGGTTTTGATGCTAGGGAGGAGATTAAAAAGTTATCTCCATTAATTAATGGTAGTGGTGGGGGACAAAATTTCTTTGCAACTGCTGGAGGATCTGATACATCTGGTATCGCCGAAGCGTTAAAACAGGCTTCAAAAAGGTTTGATTAAACAATTTATTACATAGGTAAAATTTATTTTGGTAAAAAAAGGATCTAAATCATATAGTATTTTATACAATAAATGCCCTAAATGCCATCGTGGTAAATTTTGGCACAAAAATAATCCATATCTAAATATTTTAAAAGATAATAAGCTTACAAATGACCATTGCAACCGTTGTAAATTTAAATACGAAATTGAACCTGGTTTTTGGTTTGGTGCAATGTACGTTAGTTATGGTATCGCCGTTGTTTTTCTTATAATTTTTGGAGTTTGTCTAGTTAGCCTTTTTAAAGATATAGAAATACTAACAATGGTTTCAGTTTTGTCTATATTGGTAGTTATTTTAGCTCCCTTAAATCACTTCTTTTCAAGACTAATTTGGATAAATATTTTTGTTGACTATATTGACTCTAATTAACAGTAGATTTTTAATTACATGAACATTTCAAAAAAATCTTTAGACAAAGTTAAAATTTCAATCTCTGAGCATATCATAAATACACCTATTTTAACAAATAAAGAGGTTAATTCAATTTGTGATTCAGAAGTTTTTTTTAAGTGCGAAAATTTTCAAAAATCCGGTTCATTTAAATTCAGAGCTGCTACTAATGCCATTTTAAATTTAAATGAAACAGATAAAAAAAGTGGTGTTATTACACATTCATCCGGTAATTTTGCTCAAGCATTAGCATTAGCTTCAAAAAATCAAAATATCACTTCACATATAGTAATGCCTAAAAATGCACCAAAATTCAAAAAAAATGCAGTAATCAAAACTACCGATAATTTAATTGAATGTAAATCAACACTTGAAGATAGAGAAAAAACTACTACTAAAATTCAAAATAAGTATAACTTAACTTTTATACATCCATCTAATAATTTGGATGTTATTTTAGGTAATTCTACAGTAGTTTCTGAATTAATTCAAGACCATCCTGATCTTGATTATATACTATGCCCAATAGGTGGAGGTGGTCTTATAGCAGGGTCAGCACTTGCATGTAAAGCTCATTCAAATAAATGTGAAATAATTGGAGTAGAGCCACTAAATGTTAATGATGCTTATAAATCCCTAAAATCTAAAAAAATTGAGTATAACCTCAAAACAGATACAATTGCAGATGGTTTACGAACTAATTTAGGAGATATAAATTTCCCTATAATATTAAAACATATAAAATCAATTATTTGTGTTAGTGAAGATGAGATTATTAATGCAATGAAATTAATTTATAATAAACTAAATATTTTAATAGAACCTTCTAGTGCTGTTACATTTGCAGGTGTGTTAAAAGAAAAAGAAAAATTTAAGGGAAAGAAAGTTGGAGTTATTCTTTCTGGTGGAAATGTTGACTCTAAAAAATTACCTTTTTAAAAATATTTTTCCAAATTAATTTTCGAATGAAGGTCCCTTCTTTTTTATTAACCAGTCTCTTTTTTGAACAAATGACAGAAACTATGTATCCTATTTTTATAAATATTAGATAAGTTAAACTTCTTAGGTTATATGCTCTTTTCAATGCGGATAATAAACTTAAAACAATCCCAAACCGCATTTTATACAGTGCTTCTCCTTGTAAATATTTGGCACTTTTATTATAATTTAAGCCTGTAGGTTTGAGATGCTTTACAATTAGATTTTCATTAGTCACCACCTTCCACTTATTATATTTTGCTAATAAAACATCAACTGTATCCCAACCGATAGATTCTTTTAAACCACCAATTTCTTGAAAACATTCTTTTTTGTAAGACTTGATAGGTCCTCTAACATGTTTTTTAGATGAAATATTTTCAAATATCCAATCATCATTTTTTTTAACATATAAAACACCCGAAGCCATTCCAACCATAGAGTCTTTTTTATATTCTAATATTATTTTTTCTAGATAATTTTTGGGAAGTATTATATCTGCATCAAATTTACATATTATGTCATAATTAGAGTCCATAGTATTTAAGCCTTGATTAAATGCATTGATTACTTTCTTACCAGGTAGATGCTTATTGTTTGAATTTATATCAAGCTTACTTATCCAGTCATAATTTTTTAAGTAACTATCAATTTTTGAAGAACTTTGGTCAGTTGAATTATCATTTACAAGAAGTAACTTTTTTGCAGCGTGAGATTGTTCAACAATTGATTTTATAGTCGACTCTATATACTTTTCTTCATTGTGAAAAGGAATTATAATATATACATTCATAACTTTCTTGTTAAATGTAAACTTGCTAACTATTGAAGCTTTTCAAATTCTTTAGAGTACGTTTCTTCATTATTGGCTCTTTTTTCACTCCAAGATATCTCTTTAGGTTTTCTTACTGCGTAAACTATATAATATCGTGGAAAAAATAATCTTAAAATTGGTCTAAATCCTATTTTTTTTGTTGGATTAGTCCACTTTTTTTTAGAGATTACTTCCCAACCTGATTTCTCAAGTAGCCAATCAAATTGCCAATCTTCAAATTCATGATAATGTCTATCCCATTTATCATTAGGATTTTTATATGCACTTGAAAACCATAATTTTAATGGTATGCTAGTAATTAATTTATCTGATTTAATTTCTCTTAATACATTAAAAGGAGCAACTAAATGTTCAAATATTTCAAATGCTGTTACAGTACTGGCATTTGATTTTTTAACTGTGCTAAACTCTGTATCTAAGTCTTCACCTTGAGTATTAAAAACAGTATAGTTGTTTTTTTTCATTATTTCAGAAAAAGGATTTGGAATACCCAGATCTAAAATTTCTTCATTAGTGTCAATATACTTTTTTAGAAATTCTAATGTAATTCGATATCTTTTGTGGGGATAATTATTTTTATACATTAATATTGATATACGATAGCATTTATATGCATTCCAGCTCCAACACTAGCAAACATTATAAGGTCTCCTTTAGTTAAATTATGTGGTTTCAATTTGTCCTTTCTTACAAGATCAAATAATGTAGGTACAGTAGCTACAGAGCTATTACCAAGTTTATGAATATTCATTGGCATTATATTTTCAGGAACTTGCATTTTATACAACCTGTAAAATCGCTTTATTATAGCTTCATCCATTTTTTCATTTGCTTGATGAATAAATATTTTTTTTAAATCTTCAATTTTATAATTGCTCTTGTCCAAGCAACTTTTCATTGCGGCAGGGACATTAGTTAATGCAAATTCATAAATTTTTCTTCCATGCATCTTAATGAATCTAGAATCATTTCCACTACTGGTATTGTAAGACTCTCCAAAAAATAAATAATAAATTTCATCAGTTGTATAAGATGCAGATTCATGAGAAATTATTCCCAAACCATCTTTTGAAGACTCTAATATAGTAGCACCTGCTCCATCTGCATAAATCATTGAATCTCTATCAAATTTGTCAACTACTCTTGAAAGAGTTTCTGAACCTATTACTAAGCATTTTTTTGCTATACCAGATTTTATAAAACTATTGGCTTGGATAACTCCTTCGACCCATCCTGGACACCCAAACAAGATATCATAGGCTACACATTTTGGATTTTTAATTTTTAATAAATGTTTTACTCTAGCTGCTAGACATGGTAACATATCACTTTGATCTGATGTTGGTTTAACATCACCAAAATTATGAGCAACTATTATATAATCAATAGATTCTTTATCAATATTAGCATCTTCAATTGCTTTTTCAGCTGCTAAATAACCAAGATCAGATGAGTTTAAATTATCATTTGCATATCTTCTTTCTTTGACGCCTGTGATTTCTTTTAGTTTATTTATTACACTACCTATCTCAGATTCAACCTTAGACCCATCTACATTATAAAATATATGGTTGCTAAAATCCTCATTTTTTTTTAAAACATTAGGTATATAGCTTCCAGTACCTGTAATTTTTACATTCATAAAATAATTTTGAAATAGTATTAAAAATTAATTTAAAATACAATCTAAGTATTTTTTTTGAAATAATTACTCTGTATAAGATTCTATTGGGGCGCAACTACAAATCAAGTTTCTATCTCCGTATGCATCATCAACTCTTCTAACAGAAGCCCAAAACTTATTTTCTTTAGTGAAGTCTAAAGGGTAGGCAGCTTGACTTCTAGAATAACCAAAGTTCCATTTATCTGCTGTTACCATCTTCAAAGTGTGAGGTGAGTTTTTTAATATATTATTTGATTCATCTACATTACAGCTATCAATTTCTTTTCTAATTTCTAACATTGCATTACAAAATCGATCAAGCTCATCTTTACTTTCACTTTCTGTAGGTTCTATCATCATAGTTCCGGCTACGGGAAAAGAGACTGTTGGTGCATGAAACCCATAATCCATTAATCTTTTGGCTATATCTGTAACCTCAATTCCATTTAATTTGAATGGCCTACAGTCAATAATCATTTCATGTGCAGCTCTACCATTTTTGCCAGAATATAAAACTTCATATTTACCAGATAGTCTTTCTTTTATATAGTTAGCATTTAAAATAGCCATCTTTGTCGAATTTGTAAGTCCGCTACTTCCTAACATTTTAATGTACCCATAAGAAATTAGACATGCTAAAGCTGATCCAAAAGGAGCAGAGGATATTGAATTTATAGCTTTTTCTCCACCAGTCTTTATTATCGGGTTTGAAGGTAAAAAAGGAGCTAGTTGTTTCGCAACACATATAGGTCCAACTCCAGGTCCACCACCTCCGTGAGGTATGGCAAATGTCTTATGAAGATTAAGGTGGCAAACATCTGCTCCAATAGTTGCAGGGTTAGTTAAACCAACTTGTGCGTTCATGTTAGCACCGTCCATGTAAACTTGTCCACCATTATCATGAATAATAGTTGTTATTTCAACTATGTCTGCTTCAAAAACTCCATGTGTAGAAGGGTAAGTGATCATAAGAGCAGCTAAGTTATCTTTATGTTCTATGGCTTTAGCTTTTAAGTCTTCAATATCTATATTACCGTCTTCTGACGCTTTGGTTACAATAACCTTCATACCTGCCATTACAGCACTAGCAGGATTAGTTCCATGTGCTGAAGAGGGTATAAGACATATATTTCTGTTTTGATCACCGTTATCTTCATGATATGCTCTTATAACCATCAATCCGGCAAATTCTCCTTGAGCTCCAGAATTTGGTTGTAATGAGGTCGCAGCAAACCCTGTAATTGTAGTCAATTGATTTTCTAGCTTTTTTAAGATATATTCATAACCTTTTGCTTGAAATTTTGGTGCAAATGGATGAATGTTTATCCATCTATTCCAACTCAATGGAAGCATTTCTACAGCTGCATTTAATTTCATTGTACAAGAACCTAATGGTATCATTGAATGGGTTAATGAAAGGTCTTTTCTTTCTAAAGATTTGATATATCTCATTAATTCAGATTCCGAATGGTACTTACTAAAAACACTGTTAGTTAAAAATTCTGTTTTCCTAATTAATGCCTTAGGAATATTTGTGTTTTCACTTATAACTAAAATTTTATCTGTACTACATTTTAGGGCAGTAGAAAAAATTGAAACTATAGTGTTTAAATCTTCAATTGAAGTTGTTTCATTAATGCTTATAGAAACTGTATTTTTATCTGGATAATAAAAATTTACTTCTTTTAAGTTAGCTTCGTTTTTAATTTTTTCAATGTCAATACTTATTCGAATAGTATCAAAGAAATTACTATTTAACTGTTTTAACCCTAGTGAGGTTAGCTTTTCAGCTAGAACACAAGTACTATTATGAATTTTTTTAGCAATATTTTTTAGTCCTTCTGGACCATGATATACCGCATACATGCCTGCCATAACCGCCAGTAAGACTTGCGAAGTACATATATTGGATGTGGCTTTATCTCTTTTTATATGTTGCTCTCTAGTTTGTAGAGCCATTCTAAGGGCTCTATTCCCATCTACATCTAAAGTTACTCCAATTATTCTACCAGGAATATTTCTTTTATATTCTTTTTTAGTGGCAAAGTAAGCAGCATGAGGACCTCCATAGCCTAATGGAATACCAAACCTTTGAGTGGTCCCAACCACAACATCAGCTCCAAAACTGCCTGGGGATTCCAAAAGAGTTAAACTTAAAATATCTGCTGCAACAGCTATTTTAATATTGTTATCGTTACAGTTTTTTATAAATGAAAAACTGTCACCTATACTCCCATCGGCGCATGGATATTGAATGAATGCTCCAAAAAACTCATCAGAGTTAAAATTAAATTTGTTTTCATCTTCTAATATCAATTCAATTCCAAGTGGAGTAGACCTTGTTCTTAATAAAGATAGTGTTTGAGGGAATATATTTTTAGAAACAAAATATTTGTTAATCTTATTTTTTTTCTGGTTTCTAGATCTAACTGCAAACAACATAGTCATTGCCTCTGCAGCGGCAGTACTTTCATCTAACAAAGACGCATTTGCTAACTCCATACCTGTTAAATCAGAGATGACAGTTTGAAAATTTAACAAAGCCTCTAACCTTCCTTGAGCTATTTCTGCTTGATAAGGAGTGTAAGCAGTATACCATCCTGGATTTTCAAGGATGTTTCGTTGAATAACAGCAGGTAAATAAGATCTATGATACCCAAGACCTATGTATGTTTTGTATACTTTGTTTAAATGAGATATCTTTTTTAAGTGCATTAAGTAGTCAGATTCACTTAATGGAGACTCCAAATCAAGGTTGTTTTTTAATCTAATGTTTGAAGGTATAGTTTCTTCAATCAAGTTTTCAAGTGAAGTAGCATTAACAGTACTAAGCATTTCATCGATATCAGACTCCCTAGGTCCAATATGTCTTCTAGAAAAAGATTCTTTATTCATCTAATTTTTTTCAAATAATATGCATGTAAAAGTAATTAATAAATGATATTTTTATCCTATTAATATTTATAAAAAAATGTTATTAATTAAACAACTTATTAACATTAAAAACTTAATCATAAAATTTTTTAACTTTTACATTAACTCTAGCCTACATGTTTCCTTGGCCGTAGTTTGTTTTCAATATATAACTCTTTTAAAATTCGATATAAATGTAGATTACATTTTACTTATTTTTTCTTTTTGTTTAAGCTTAAATGCCTACAACTTCATTAAATATTTTGAAATTGTATTTCTTAAATCACAAAAAAAAAGTGTATCCTTAAAATTAATTTGTTTTTTAACTTTTATATCAATAGTAACTTCTTTAGTGATAACTACTAAATTAACTGATGAAATGTTAGTCTTAGTTCTTTTAATGAGTCTACTAACACTATTTTATTTTTTTCCATTTAACTCAGTAAATAAAAATTTGAGAAAAACACCAGGGTTAAAAATTTTTATTGTAGCTATAGTTTGGAGTCTTTTAATTGTTGTTTTGCCAATAATAAATTTTACAGATAAATTAGATACTAGTTTTTTAATTTACTTTACACAAGTACTAATTTTTGTTATTGTAACTATTTTTCCTTTTGAAATAAGAGACTTAAATTCTGATTCAAAAAAACTGCATACAATACCACAAAGAATTGGCGTAAATAATACTAAAGTCTTAGGTTTTAGTCTATTATTTATTTTTATGATACTAGATTGTATTCAATATGGAATTTTATATTTCATAGCCTTTAAATCTATTCTAGTTAACGGGGTGGTTTGCTTAACAACATTCATTTTAATTCTTAAATCTACAGAAAAACAATCTGTATATTTTTCTTCTTTTTGGGTAGAGTCATTACCTATTTTATGGCTATTACTATATGCTTTTTAATGAAATTCCAGCTCTATTCAATAAGGCATTTATACTAGGCTTTCGACCTCTAAATTTTATGTATAAATCCATAGGATTTTCTGTTCCTCCTTTAGATAAAATATTGTTTTTGAATTTTGAAGCAATACTTTTATTAAAGATTCCTTTTTCTTTAAAATATTCGAAAGCATCTGCATCCAATACCTCTGCCCATTTATAGCTGTAATAACCAGCAGAATAACCACCTTGGAAAATGTGAGAGAAACTTGTACTTATACATGTTTTATCTAAATCCTTGATGAAAGTTAGTTTTTTAAGAATATTAATTTCAAAATCTTTTACATTTTTAATTTTTATTGGATTTATATTATGCCAATTCATATCTAAAATGGCAAAACTTAATTGCCTTAGAGTTTGACTTGCTTGGTTGTAATTAGCACTTTTCTTTATTTTCTTTATTAATTCTGTTGGAATTATTTCCTTAGTTTTATAATGAAATGCAAAAAGATTTAAAGCTTCCTCCTCATAACACCAGTTTTCAAATATTTGACTAGGTAATTCTACAAAATCCCATAAAACATTTGTTCCTGATAAACTTTTGAACTTGGTATTTGCTAAAATACCGTGTAATGCATGTCCAAATTCATGAAATAAAGTTGTGACTTCATTAAAAGTTAGTAAAGAAGGTTTCTCTTTTATTGGTCTAGTGAAATTACATACTATAGAAATATGTGGTCTTTGATTATTTTTTTTTAAAATATATTGAGACTTATATGAGGTCATCCATGCACCTCCACGTTTACCTTCTCTAGGGTGAAAGTCTGTGTAAAGAAGTGCTACAAAATTATTTTTCTCGTCTTTAACTTCATATGTGTTTACTTCATTGTTATACGTATCAACATCTGATATTTTTTTAAATTTCAGTCCATATAATTTATTACTTATTTCAAAGACACCATTTAAAACGTTAGCCAAGCTGAAATAAGGTTTTAATTTCTCTTGATCAACATCATATTTGTGTTTTTTGTACATTTCTGTATAAAAACTTATGTCCCATTTTTCCAAATTATCAATATTATCTATAGATTTTGCATAATTTTCTAACACTTTAAATTCCTTTCTTGCTACAGGTTTAACTTTTTCAACTAAACCCTCTAAAAAATTCATGACATTTTTTGTGTTTTTTGCCATTCTTTCTTCAAGAACATATTCGGAATAAGATTCATAACCTAAAAGTATTGCTTTTTGATACCTAAGATTAATAATTTCAAGAATTACCTTTTGATTATCAGATTCATTATTTTTAAATGCTCTTTGACCAAAAGCAATTGTAATTTCTTTTCTTAATGAACGATTTTTACAATAAGTTATAAGTGCAGAAAAACTAGGGTAATCAAGAGTGAATAACCATCCTTTTTTATTTTTTGACTTCGCTAGCATTTTAGCTGCTTCTTTGTGGTCGTGAGAAAGACCATCTAGTTTTTTTTCATCAGAAATAAGTAACTCGTATTCATTTGTTTCTTTCAATAAGTTCTGACCAAACTTAAGTGAAAGTTTACCAAGCATTATGTCTAATTCCCTAAGCTTACTTTTGTCTTTATTTGACAAATTTGCTCCATTTCTTAAAAATGATTTGTAGGTGTTTTTTAATAAGGTGTTTTCTTCATTTGACAAACTATTTCTGTCCGTTAAATCATAAATAGATTTTACGTTTTCATATAATCTATAATTTAATAAAATATAATTTTTTAATTCACTTAACTCTGGAGATATAGTCACCGCAATATCTTGAATTTCTTTAGATGTTTCTGCTGCATTAATATTAAAAAAAATAGAAGATATTCTGTCTAATTTCAAGCCTGAATAATCTAATGCTTCGATAGTATTTTTGAATGTGGGTTTTTTATTATTTGAAATGGTGTCAATTTCAAATTTTAATTCTTTAATACCTTGTCTAATTGAGGTTAAATAATCAGTATTTTTTATTTGATTAAACGGTGCATAATCAAAATCACTAAGTAAAATGCTCATATTACTTATAAAGTTTTTGAAGAATCAATTACTTTTTTTTCTAAATCAGTTTTGTATTGATCTATTTTATTTTCAATTATTTTATCTGTTAATGCTATTATCTGTGCTGCTAAAATACCAGCATTTTTAGATGCATTTAGCGCAACTGTTGCAACAGGCACTCCGTTGGGCATTTGTAAAATAGATAAAATAGAATCCCATCCATCTAACGAATTACTTGATTTGACAGGAACTCCAATAACAGGTAGAGTTGTAATTGAGGCCACCATCCCAGGAAGATGAGCTGCTCCACCAGCACCCGCTATAATTACTTTCAAACCTCTATTTTTAGCATTTTTTGCATATTCAAACATTTTTTTTGGAGTTCTGTGTGCTGAAACTATATCAACCTCAATTTTAATGTTAAATTCTTTTAATATATCTATAGCACCTTGCATTACAGTGAGGTCACTTTTACTACCCATTATAATTCCTACTTGTATCATAATTTACTTACTTATTACTTTTATTGATTTTCTTATTTTATCAGCTAATTTTTTAGCTTTATTTAAATCTTTATTAACTAATGTAATATGCCCCATTTTTCTGTTAGGCTTAGTTTGCTTTTTGCCGTAAATATGAATTGACGCACCGTCTGTTTTAAGAACATCTTCTATTTTTTCATAAATAACCTCACCAGTGTGATTTTCTTCACCTACTAAATTTAACATAATTCCTGGAATTTTAATCGAGGTAGATCCTAAATCTAAATTTAATACAGATCTTAGGTGTTGTTCAAATTGAGATGTTATGCAGCACTCTATTGTATGATGACCGGAGTTATGAGGCCTAGGTGCAACTTCGTTAATCAATATTT
Organism: Flavobacteriaceae bacterium; assembly: GCA_016777305.1. GTDB lineage: Bacteria > Bacteroidota > Bacteroidia > Flavobacteriales > Flavobacteriaceae > SGZJ01. The sequence goes on along the minus strand of JADHRR010000020.1, from coordinate 2,816 downwards.
CATCTTTATCTGTTAAAAATAGTTCAATAGCCAACAAACCTATATGACTAAAGGCTCTTGAGGTCTTTAATGCGATATCAATAGCTTTTTTATTTATCTTATCAGAAATTTGAGCTGGACAAATTACTTTATCTACTAAATTAGCGTCATTAAATTCCATTTCAACAGTGGGGAAGTTAATTTCTTGTCCATTATTATTTCTTGCTATTATTATTGAAAGCTCTTTTTTTATATGAACTTTATCTTCTATAATACATTCAATATTTGGTAAATCTTTAAGGTCTTCAAAGTTTTTAATTATTTTGACTCCTTTACCATCATAACCAAATCTGGCACTTTTCCATACAAATGGATACTTGCATTTCTCAGCCTCAGCTTCAATAATTAATTCCTCAATGTTTTTAAAGGTCTTAAAATATGATGAAGGTAATTTGTTGTCTAAATAAAAATTCTTTTGAATTGATTTATTTTGTATTGTTTTTATATTTTTTGAAGAGGGGTATACTTTTACTCCTTCTTTTTCTAATTTCTCTAAGGCATCAGTATTGACATTTTCAATTTCTATAGTCAATATATCAACAGTTTTACCAAAATTGTAGACGTCGTCATAACATAAAAGATCTCCAATTATAAAATGTTCAACTAAATTACTACATGGAGCATCAGAATTTGAGTCCATAACTTTACAACCAATATTTAATTTATTAGCTTCATTAATCAACATTTTTCCAAGTTGACCACCACCTAAAATTCCTAATCTGTTATGTGTGGTATAAAAGTTCATTGCTTTTTTATCTTTGCAAAAATACGTTTTAAAATTAAACCAAAAAACAGATTAACCTTTTCAATTGATTATATTTGTTTTTTTAAATTATATAGTAATAAAGATGAAAAATATTGTGCTATTTGGCCCTCCTGGGGCTGGTAAGGGAACTCAGGCTGAGTTTTTAAAAACTAAATTTAATTTATTTCATATTTCGACAGGTGATGTTTTTAGATTTAATATAAAAAACAGCACACCTCTTGGGTTGATGGCAAAATCTTTTATGGACAAAGGAGATTTAGTTCCAGATGAAGTTACGATCAATATGTTAAACGAAGTTGTAAGAAATAATTTAGATTCAAACGGATTTATTTTTGATGGTTTCCCAAGAACAAACAACCAGGCAGAAGCACTGGATAAATTAATGACAGAAAATGATTCTACTATTAGTGCGATGATAGCTCTTGAAGTAGATGATGAGGTATTAATTTCTAGACTCTTAGAAAGAGGAAAAACTAGTGGAAGAGTTGATGATTCGAATAAAGATATAATTCAAAACAGAATTTCAGAATATTATAAAAAAACAGCAATTCTTAAAAATTTTTATTTGAAAAAAAATAGATATTTTGGAGTTAACGGAGAAGGCAGTGTTAAAGTAATCACAGATAGATTGAGCAGCGTAATTAAATCCTTATAAGTTTAAATTATGACAGAAGGAAACTTTGTTGATTATGTTAAAATATTTGTTACTTCCGGAAATGGAGGTAAAGGGTCAGTACATTTACATAGAGAAAAATATATTACCAAAGGCGGCCCTGACGGTGGCGATGGAGGTAGAGGTGGACATATTATTTTGAGAGGTAACTCTAATTATTGGACGTTATTACATCTTAAATTTAAAAGACATTTTAAAGCGGAGCATGGTGGCCATGGTAGTAAAAGTAGAAGTACTGGAGCTGATGGATCTGATGTTTTTATTGATGTTCCATTAGGAACTGTTGTCAGAGATTCGAAAACCAATGATATTATTTTTGAAATTACTGATGAGGCAGAAGAAAAAATAATATGTAAAGGTGGCAAAGGGGGAAGAGGAAATTGGCATTTTAAGTCTCCTACAAACCAAACTCCAAGATATTCTCAGCCAGGAATTCCACTTGAAGAAAAACAAATCACTTTAGAATTAAAAGTTCTAGCTGATGTTGGATTAGTAGGTTTTCCTAATGCCGGAAAATCAACACTTTTATCTGTTATAACATCCGCAAAACCAAAAATTGCAGATTATGAGTTTACCACTTTGAAACCGAATTTAGGAATTGTAAAATATAGAGACTATAAGACTTTTGTTATGGCAGATATTCCAGGAATTATTGAAGGTGCTGCTGAAGGAAAGGGATTGGGACATTATTTTTTAAGACACATTGAAAGGAATTCTACTTTGTTGTTTATGATTCCAGCTGATGCTAATAGCATAAAAAAACAATATGATATCCTTTTGAGTGAACTTAAAAGATACAATCCAGAGATGCTGGATAAAAACAGGTTAATCGCAATCACAAAATCTGATTTATTGGATGAAGAGTTAACTCAAGAATTAACTTTAGAATTAGATAAAGATTTAAATATTGATTATATATTTATATCATCGTTAACTAATAAGGGTGTCGATAAGTTAAAAGATAAACTTTGGTTAATGCTTAATAATTAAAATAGATTAGATGAGAATTCATTTCATTGCTATTGGTGGAGCAGCGATGCATAATTTAGCTATAGCTCTAAAAATTAAAAAATATCATATTACAGGTAGTGATGACATAATTAATGACCCTTCAAAAACTAGATTAATAGCTCACCAATTATACCCAGATGAATTAGGCTGGCATGAAGGTCGTATAAACAAGGAAATCGATGCAATTGTTCTAGGAATGCATGCTCGGGAGGATAATCCAGAACTTCTTAAAGCTAAAAAACTCAAAATTAAAATTTATTCATACCCTGAATTTATTTATGAGCAAAGTAAATTAAAAACTAGAGTAGTTATTGGGGGTAGTCATGG
>JADHRR010000019.1:0-23555 GCA_016777305.1 Flavobacteriaceae bacterium | reverse complement strand
ACTCGATAATTACTACTTTAGAGTAATTGTCTGAAAACATATGCTTAACATTTTGCTTAGAAATACCAGGATATAATCTCATTACAGAAACTCTATCATCAAGTTTGTCATAAAAAATTGGACTAGAGCTTTGAGGTTTGTATAAATCTTCAAAATTAATTTTTAAATCTACACCTGATTTTGCGAGTTCAGGATAATTAAAACTTGCGTATGCTTTAAATTGGTCAGAGTTAACCTTAGTAGTTCTATTTCCCCTAAAAAGTTTATTATCAAAATATAGACAAACTTCTTTAATTGAATTACTGCTTTGGGTTGAGGATTGATATTTCTCAAAATCGTGAATAGGTCTAGCTAATTGAATTGATGTAATCAAATGCTCTTTTGCGTCTGTTCTTAAATCTCCAAGAGGCAATTGAGACCCTGTTAGAATAATTGGTTTAGTTAAGTTTTGAATTAAAAAACTTAAAGCTGATGCTGTATAACTCATCGTATCTGTGCCATGGAGAATGACAAAACCATCAAAAGAATTATAATTAGTTTTAATTATGTTAACCAATTCAATCCAATTATTAATTGAAATATTTGAAGAATCAATTGGGTTGTTAATAGAAACGGTTTCTAATTGACAATTAAGTAGTTTAATTTCTTTAACTCTTTCTAAAATATTTTCAAAATTAAAAGGCTTTAAATAAGGCTGGTTAGCCTCCTTAACCATTCCAATAGTTCCACCAGTATATATTAACAATACTTTTGATTTATTCATACTTTAATTTTAAATAATTCAATTGCATTATTTGAAGTAATTTCTATTATTTTTTCAGCCGGTATTTCATAAACTTCAGTCAATTTATCAATAATTATTGACAAATAAGAACTCTCATTTCTTTTGCCTCTAAAGGGGGGCGGTGCTAAATAAGGTGAATCTGTTTCAAGAACTAAATTATCTAATGGAATTTTCTTTAAAAATTTATCAATTTTTCCATTTTTAAAGGTAACAACTCCTCCAATTCCTAATTTCATATTAAAAGATATAGCTTTCAATGCTTGCTCGTAATTACCACTAAAGCAATGAAATATACCTCTGAGTTTTTCTGATTTTTCCTTTTCTAATACTTCAAAAATTTCATCAAATGCATTTCTACAATGAATTACAATTGGAAGATTTAAATCTTTAGCTAATCTAATTTGAGATGCGAATGCTTTTTTTTGAATATTTAGTGTTGATTTATCCCAATATAAATCAATACCAATTTCTCCAATAGCAACTACAGGATGGTTTTTTAACACATTTTCGACGTGACTTAATTCATCTAAATAGTTATCTTTTACACTACATGGATGTAAGCCTGCCATCATGTGCATTATTTCTGGATATGCATTTTTCAAAGAGATCATAGACTCAGTATGAGAAGAATCTATAGCTGGGAGAAAAAAATTATTTATTTTTAAATTTTTAGCGCGATTAATTACATCATCAATATCGGCTGCAAATTCTTTTAAATATAAATGAGTGTGAGTATCAATAACCATTATTTAGTAAAGGTATAAATACTTAATAAATAATAAATAAGTTTTTTACAGATCCAAAGAATATTTTATGTTGTCATTCATTAATAGCTCAACTGGATTTTCTAATGCTTCCTTGATAGCTACTAGGAATCCTACGCTTTCTTTTCCATCAATAATTCTATGATCATAAGAAAGTGCTAAGTACATTATAGGTCTAATTTCAACTTTTCCTTCTATTGCAACAGGTCGTTCAACTATATTATGCATTCCTAATATTCCACTTTGTGGCGGATTAAGAATTGGTGTTGACAACATACTTCCAAACACTCCACCATTAGATATGGTAAAAGTTCCTCCTGTCATTTCGTCAACTGTAATTTTTGAATCTCTAGCTCTAATAGCCAATCTCTTGACTTCAGTCTCAACTTCTTTGAAAGACATTTTTTCTGCATGTCTTATCACGGGAACCATTAATCCTTTTGGTCCAGAAACAGCGATGCTAATATCACAATATTCATAGGTTATCATCTCTTTACCATCAATCATTGAATTTACTGCAGGAAATAATTTCAATGCTCTAACTACAGCTAACGTAAAAAATGACATGAAACCTAAACTAACGTCATGTTTAGTTTTAAAATCTTCTTTATATTTTGACCTTAAATCAAATATTGAAGACATATCAACTTCATTGAAAGTAGTCAACATTGCAGTTTCATTTTTAACTGTAACTAGTCTTTCAGCAACTTTTCTTCTAAGCATAGAAAGTTTAGTTCTAGTTTCTTTTCTGTCATTATTTGTTGATGTGGAGCCCATTGATGGTTTAGAGTTAAGTGCATCATCTTTTGTTACTCTACCATCTTTACCTGATCCAATAATGTTAGATATTTCTAAATTATTTTCAGCAATAATTTTTCTTGCTGAGGGACTTGGTATATGTGACTTACTATTTGATTCAGGTTTAGATATTTCTATTGAAGATACCTGTAGTTCATTCTTTACATTTGTATGAATCGTTTCTTCGGACTTTGATTGATTTTCTGCACTTGTATCAATCAAACAAACTACCTGTCCAACATCAACAGCATCACCTTCTTCGGCTTTTAAAGTAATTATTCCACTTTCCTCAGCAGGTAACTCTAGAGTTGCCTTGTCGCTATCAACCTCAGCTATAACTTGGTCTTTTTCCACATAATCTCCATCTGAAACTAGCCATGTTGCAATCTCAACTTCCGTAATAGATTCTCCTGGTGATGGAACTTTCATTTCTAAAATCATAATATCTTGTTTTTATATAGCATTATTTTTTTGTCTCTGATTATTTTTTTCTGGGTCAAAAACATAGTCTATTACTTCTTGATGTCTTCTTTTAAATCTAACAGTACTACCTGCGGCAGTAGTTCCATATGTTCTTCTAGATGCAACTCTAAAATCTTTTGCTTCATTTAAGTTTAATAAAATATGGGTATAAGCACCCATATTTCTGGGCTCCTCTTGAGCCCAAACTAAATCGTCAGCTTGAGAATATTTTGAAATAATTGATTTAATTAAATTAATTGGTAAAGGGAAAAGCTGCTCTATTCTAACAAGTGCAACATCATCTCTACCTAACCTTTCTTTTTGATCTAATAAGTCATAATAAAACTTACCTGTTACAAATACAAGAGTGGTAACTTTTTTTAAATCTAATACGTTGCCGTCATCAATTAGGGGCTTAAATGATCCCTTTGTAAATTCATCAACAGTTGATAAAACTTTGGGATGTCTTAGCAAACTTTTAGGTGTAAAAACTACTAATGGTTTTCTAAAATCTGCTTTCATTTGTCTTCTTAGAATATGAAACATATTTGCAGGTGTAGAACAATTCGCAACATAAACATTATCATTTGCGCATAGTTGTAAATACCTTTCCATTCTAGCTGATGAGTGTTCTGCGCCTTGCCCTTCATAACCATGAGGCAATAGCATAACTAATCCATTTTGGCTTTTCCATTTATCTTCACCAGAAAATAAGTACTGATCAATTATTATTTGAGCGCCATTACTAAAGTCTCCAAATTGAGCTTCCCAGATTGTTAATGTCTTGGGGCTAGCCATTGCATATCCATAGTCGAATCCTAAGACAGCATATTCAGATAATAAGGAATTATATATACTAAAAAGACCTTGATTATCACCAATATTATTGTGAAGAATAATTTCCTCCTCACTATCTTCTACTTTAACAACACCATGTCTGTGTGAAAATGTTCCTCTTTCAACGTCTTGGCCCGATATTCTAACACTAAACCCTTCTTCAAGTAGAGAGCCATAGGCTAAATGTTCAGCCATTGACCAATCGAGTTTGTCTTGTTCGAACATGGTTAATCTGTTGTTAACTAGTTTTTTAATCTTATTTATAAATTTTTTATCATTTGGAAGACTTGAAATTACTTGAACAATTTTCTCCAATTTCAACCTTGAATAAGTTGTATCAATTACTTCGAGCATCTTGTTCTGATTAGCTTTTTGATAATCTTTCCAATCAGTACTCATGAACTCTGTTATGACAGTTTTATCATCATTTTTAGAATCTTTTAAAAATTCATTCAAACTTAATTTGTAGTCATTTTCTAACTTATTAGAATAATTTAAATCAATTACACCTTCATTTATAAGTCTGTTGGTGTAAATTTCTTTTGGGTTTAAATGTTTTGAAATAGCTTTATAAAGTTTTGGTTGAGTAAATCTTGGTTCATCTCCTTCGTTGTGTCCATACTTTCTATAGCCAAGTAAATCAATAAATACATCTTTTTTGAATTCCATTCTAAAATCTAAAGCAAATAAAACGGCATGAACAACTGCTTCAACATCATCAGCATTAACATGCATTACTGGAGATAAAGTAACTTTACCGACATCAGTACAATATGTGCTTGATCTACCATCTAAATAATTTGTGGTAAACCCAACTTGATTATTTACAACTATATGAATTGTACCGTCGGTTTTATAGCCATCTAAATTTGCCATTTGAATCAATTCATAGGCAACCCCTTGACCAGAAATGGCAGCATCTCCATGAACAATAATTGGGAGTACTTTTTCAAAATTATCTTTATGAAAATTATCTTGTTTAGCTCGAACAATACCTTCAACTACTGAACCAACAGTTTCCAAGTGAGACGGATTAGGTGCAATACTAATATTTACTTTTTTACCCGTATCTGTTTCTCTATTACTAGTCCAGCCTAAATGATACTTGACATCTCCGTCAAATACCTCCTCCTCATAATCTTTACCCTCAAATTCACTAAAGATTGCTTTGGGTGATTTACCAAATATATTTGTTAATGTATTAAGTCTTCCTCTATGGGCCATACCCATAACAAATTCTTCAACACCAAGATTTGCAGCACTTTCTATCAATGAATCTAGCGCTGGAATTAAAGACTCTCCCCCTTCCAAAGAAAATCTTTTTTGTCCAACATATTTAGTATGTAAAAAATTTTCGAAGGAAACTGCCTGAACTAATTTCTTTAGAATATGCTTTTTTTGATTTGGACTAAAAGTTGGATGATTATCATTTTTATTGATCCAGTTTTGTATCCATTTTCTTTTTTCAGGATTTCTAATATACATATATTCGACACCTATAGCATCACAATAAATTGCCTCTAGGTGTTGAACAATTACCTTTAATGGTTGTGGGCCAATACCTAAAATATCACCTGCATTGAAAATTTTATCTAAATCACTTTCATCTAAATCAAAATTATTAATTCTAAGATTTGGGTTGTAAGTTCGTCTATCTCGAACTGGATTAGTTTTTGTAAATAAATGACCTCTGGATCTGTATGCATCAATTAAATTGATAACATTAAACTCTTTTTTAACACTGTCTGGAATTTGGTGTGTTACACCTTCAACAATTTCTTCAATAAAATTATTATTAGTTCCAAAGTCATAACCTTGAAAAAAGGCTCTCCAACTAGGCTCTAAAGAATCAGGATTTTTAAGATACTGATCATATAAATCAGCAAAATATGCAGAATGAGCAGCATTTAAAAAAGAGAAATTATCCATTTTTTTTTTCGAAGGATTTCTAATAGCAAATTTAATCAAAAATATAATTATTAGCTAAATAAGTAGCTCAAAATAAAGAAATAGAATTTATATTTTTCTATCCATTAATGAATTGCCAAATTCATACAATAATTTCTTTTTTTCTTTTGAAATATTTAAAGATTCTAAAATTTCAAAAGCAGAATTTGTATACTTTTTAATTTCTTTTACAGTATGATCAACTGATCCACTTTCTTTAAATAAAGCTTTAGTTTTTTTAATTTTAGCCTCAGAAATATTGTTATTGGCATACAATTCAAGTAATTGATTTTTCTTGTCTTCACTTAAAAACTCAATAGCTTTTAAATAAAGATAAGTTTTTTTGTTTTCTAAGATATCTCCACCAATTTTTTTTCCAAACTTAGTTTCATCACCAAAGGCATCCAAATAATCATCTTGTAGTTGAAAAGCAATTCCTAGGTATTTACCAAAATCGTATATTTTATCTTGATCTTGCTTACTGGCACGAGCTATTATAGCTCCCATTTTCATAGATGCACCTAACAGCACGGCTGTTTTGTAAGTAATCATTTTCAAATAATCTGATATCTTAACATTATCTCTTGTTTCGAAATCAACATCGTATTGTTGACCTTCACAAACTTCAATAGCGGTTTTGCTAAATAATTTAGCTAAGTCTACAAAAACTTCACCTTCATAATTTTCAAAAAGCTGATATGCTTGTATTAACATTACATCACCAGATAATATTCCAGTGCTTACATTCCATTTTTTATGTACAGTTTTATGACCTCTTCTAAGCTCAGCGGAGTCCATTATATCGTCATGAACTAGCGAAAAATTATGAAATACCTCAACAGCTAAAGCAGCATCAAGGCCAGATTTGTAAGAATTAGAAAAAATATCTGTTGCCATTAGGGTTAAAATTGGACGAAGTCTCTTGCCCTTTAGTGTTAAAATATATGAAACAGGATCATATAAATTTGTCGGTTCCCTATTCATAGGAAACTTTTTAAGATAATCAACAAAAACTTCTCGATATTGATTCACAGTTAACATAGCGCAAAAATAATCTAATTAATTAGATGACTAAATTAAATAGCAAAAAAACTATAGAAACTTTTGTGGTATTTATAGTTTCCCGCTATATTTGCACTCCATTTTGAAGTTTTATGAAAATTAGAGTTCTATTTATTTGTATTGTTTTATTAGCAGTTATTGATATAAATAGTCAGACATTTAAACTAAATATCGAAATTGATAATATAGAATATAAAGGTACTGTATATTTAGCAATATATGATAACTCGACAAGTTTTAATCAGGATAATAAAAATAAAAATATTGATAAAAAAAGATGGGTCAAATCAATTGTTGAAGCAGTTACTATTGAAGGTTTTACAAAAAGTATTGAACTAAAAAAGGGGGTTTATGCAATTAGTTTATTTGTAGATTCAAATGATAATAAAATAATTGATAAAAATTTTCTTGGTATCCCATCTGAACAGTACGGTTTTTCAAATAATGCAACTGGTTTCTTAGGAAGTCCTTCTTATAAAGATGCTTCTTTTAATTTGGTTGATGACTTGAATATTAAAATTTCACTAAAATGAAAGAGACTATTATAAATAGAGCAACAAGCCTTTTTTTGACGCTTGGTTTTAAAAGTGTAACAATGGACGACATTGCAAATGAACTAGGGATGTCCAAAAAAACCATCTATACTTATTTTGATAATAAGACAAGTCTGGTTGAAGCTGGAACTACTCATTTATTTAAAAAAATCACTGATGGAATTAATGATATCAAGACCAAATCCTTAGACCCGATAACTGAATTGCATGACATTAAAATATTTTTAATGAATTCATTGAAGGGTGAAAAAACATCACCATATTATCAACTACAAAAATACTACCCATCAATTCATAAAGAATTGAAGATCAAAAAATTTGATTTTGTATTAGAGTCAACAAAAAAAAGTTTACAAAAAGGCATTACTCAGGGTTTATTTAGAAAAAAAATAAATTTAGAGCTTATTTCTAGATTATATTTTAATGGGATTATGGGAATAAGAAACCCTGAGATATTTCCTACAGAATTGTTTAATCCAGGTGTGTTAATGGAAAGCTATTCTGAATATCATTTAAGAGCAATTGTAACTAAAAAAGGATTAGAAAAATTAGAAAATTTTTATCTAAATAATTAAAAATATAATATGAAAAAAATCTATTTCATCTTTATGATTTCATATAATTTAGTTTATTCACAAGTTGAAAAGTTAGATTTTAGTTTAGAAGATGCCATAAATTATGCACAACTAAATAATGCATCCTTAAAATCTGCAGATTTACAAATTAAAGCAGCTGAAGCAATAAAATGGGAAACTATATCGACTGGCTTACCAAAAATTAATGCAAGCATAAACTATAGTAACTGGATAAAACAACAAGTATCATTAATCCCTGCTGCTGCGTTTGATAATACTCAAAGTATAATAGATGTGGTAAATAATTATTTTGATGTAGACCAAACTAACAACAATATTAATCAAGCAGAAGGTTTAATTCCTCTAAGGTTTGGAACAAAGCAATCGCTTGATGGAAATATAAGTTTAAAACAATTAGTTTTTGATGGAACTTATTTTGTAGGATTAAAGTCGGTCCAAATTTATGTAGACATTGAAGAGGGGATTAGAAATAAAACATCTGTGGAGCTTAAAAAAAGCACCATTGAATCCTATGGAAATGTATTATTAGCTAAGGAAAGTGTTAACATTATTAATAAGAACATTAAAATTGTTGAAAACACATTAAATGAAGTAATAAAAATATATGAAAATGGTCTTACTGAAGAAGAAAATGTAGAGCAATTACAAATTACTTTGTCGGGGTTACAAAGTAATTTGAAAAATAGTTTATTACAAGAAAAATTAGCCTCACAGCTTTTAAACCTTATTCTAGGGTTAGAGATTAATCAAGAAATTAACTTAACCGATAATTTTGAAAGTCTTATAGATAAGAACATCAACTTATCTTTAATTTCAGAAAATAGTAACATTAAAAAATCTGCAGATTACGTAATCAAAAACAATGAAAAAACTTCTAAAGAATTATTGATTTTTTATGAAAAAACAAAGCTATTACCAACCATAAATGCATTCATAAATGCAGGGTATTCTGGATATTCAGATAATTTTAATTTTACAGATAAAAATCAAAAATGGTATGGTTCAACAATTTTTGGTTTAAAAATGGATATTCCCATTTTAAGTTCAGGCGAGCAATTATCAAAAATTACTAGGGCTAAGATAGAACTTGAAAAATCTACTTTACAACTAAGTGAACTTGAAAAGAAATTAAGTATCGAAATAAATCTTGCTAAAGGAAATTACCAATTTGCAATTGAAGATTATTTAAATAAAAAAAGAAATCTTGAATTAGCAGAAAGAATAGAAAGAAAAAATCAAGTTAAATTTTCTGAGGGAATAGCATCTAGTTTTGATTTGAGGGAAGCTCAAACACAATTATACAAATCCCAACAAAGCTATTTGATGTCCATGCTTAGTATAATAAACTCAAAAGCGAAATTACAATCATTAACATCTGAAAACAATCAAAATTAATTATGAAAAAAATATTTATAATCGTCAGTTCTTTAATCTTTTCTTGTCAAAGTGAAAACAAATCTGTGAGTGAAGTAATTGCGTCTAATAATATTGAGTTGATCAAATTGAAGCGAGAAGAAATCAATAATAAGCAGCAAGAAATTTATAAAAAATTAAATTTAATTGATTTAAAGTTAAATGAATTAGAAAACAATTCGAAAAACCCTATTGTGTCTACATTTAGAATAATAAAACAAGACTTTAATCACTACGTAGAACTTCAAGGAGATGTGAAATCAGAAAAAATTATATCGATATATCCTGAGTTTTCGGGGATTATTAATGAACTATTTGTGGAAAGTGGAGAAAGTGTTGGCAAGGGGCAAATTTTAGCTACAATTGATGATGGAGGTTTAAAACAGCAGCTTTCTCAACTTCAAATCACATATAATCTAGCAAAAACAACTTATGAAAGACAAGAAAGGTTGTGGGGTCAAAAAATTGGAAGTGAGATTCAATATTTAGAATCCAAATCAATGTTTGAGGCTCAAAGTAAGGCAATTGAACAACTTACTAAACAATTAAACAAAACAATAATTAAGGCTCCTTTTGCCGGAATTATTGATAATGTAATAGTTAAAAAGGGTGAGGTTGTTTATCCTGGACGCTCAAACTTATTGCTATTGGTAAATATGCAGGAAATGTATGTTGAATCAAAAGTCCCCGAAAATTATATTAATTCAATTACTAAAGGAAAAGATGTTGTAATTGAAGCTCCAATGTTAAATATAGCTCTAAAATCTAAAATTAGATTAGTCGCTAACTATATAAACCCATTGAACAGAACATATAGAATTGAAGCTGAAATCCCGAGTAATAATTATAAAATTAAACCAAATCTTAATGTTAAATTAAAGGTTAACGACTACACAAGCAAAGATGCTATTTTAATCATGTTAAATCATATTAATATTGATAGTAACAATGATGAATATGTCTATAAAATAATAAATAAAGATGGTAAAAATTATGCCTTAAAAACCATAATTGAAACTGGAAAAAATAATGGAAATTTTATTGAAGTGCTTAAAGGTCTAACTGAAAATGATGAAATAGTAAGTGAGGGAGCTAGGAAAATAACCAATAACAGCGAAGTTAAAATCATTAATAACTAAATAATATAAATTGAAAAGCAATCTGGAAAAAGAGTTTAAACCTTCATCGTGGGCTATTAACAATAGTGTAACTATTTATGTCTTAATGGCATTAATATTATTCTTAGGAATTAGTTCTTATTTAAATATGCCTAGGGAAGACTATCCTGAAATTAAAGAAAATATAGTATTTGTTAGTTCAATTTATCCAGGTAATACTTCAGAGGATGTAGAAAAATTGATTACCGAGCCTTTGGAAGACAAATTAAAATCTTTAAATAATATTGAAAAAATCACTTCCTCATCACAGGAAAATTTTTCGATAATAATCGTAGAATTTAATGATAATATTGGTTTTTTAGAAGCCAAACTTAAGGTAAAAGATGAAATTGATGCAGCTACTGCATCTGAAGATTGGCCTATGTTCAATAATGCCAAAGTTGACCCAAGTGTCTTCAACCTTACTTTTACTGAAGAAATGCCAATCTTAAATATTAATATTTCTGGAGATTATACTACAGATAAACTAAAAGAATATTCAGAAGTATTACAAAAAGAAATTGAAGGGTTAACTGAAATTAAAAAAGTCGATATAAGAGGAGCTCTAGATAAAGAAGTTGAGGTCGCAGTTGATATTTATAAAATGATGGCTGCTAAAGTTAGCTTCTATGACGTAATAGGTTCAATTCAAAATGGTAATATGTCCATATCTGCAGGGAATTTAATAGAAGGTGGTCAAAGAAAAACGTTACGTATAATTGGTGAAATTAACTCACCTAGTGAGCTTGAAAAATTTGTTGTCAAATCAGAATTTGATAGTCCTGTTTTATTGAAAGATATTGCCACTGTAAGTTTTAAAGAAAAAGAGTCTACGACTTTTGCAAGAGAAAATTCTGAGTCTGTTGTAATGTTAGATGTTAAAAAAAGATCTGGACAAAACATGATTGAAGCTGCAGCTAAAACTCGCTTAATTGTAGAGGAAACTTTAAGCAATGTTTTTCCAAAGAATTTAAAGGTCAGCATAACAAATGATCAGTCTGAATTAACCGAAAATCAAGTAATTGATTTAGTGAATAGTATAATCTTTGGGATTGTATTAGTTGTTACTGTTTTACTATTTTTTCTAGGGTTTAAGAATGCTTTATTTGTCGGATTCGCAATTCCAATGTCAATGTTTATGTCTTTACTAATATTAGATGGCTTGGGATACACATTAAATACGATGATACTTTTTGGATTAATAATGGGCCTAGGCATGCTTGTCGACAATGGAATAGTCGTGGTTGAAAATGTTTACAGGCTGATGGAAAAAGAAGGCCTTAATAGAATTGAGGCAACCAAAAAAGGGATTTCAGAAATTGCATTTCCTATAATAATTTCAACTGCTACTACGATAGCTGCGTTTATCCCATTAGGGTTGTGGCCTGGAAGAATTGGTAAGTTTATGGTCTTTTTTCCAATAACCTTGTCTGTCGTATTGGGTTCATCTTTACTTGTTGCTATATTTTTCAATTCAGTGCTAGTTTCAAAAATGATGAAAATTGAAGACACTAATATGCCTTTAAATAGAATCATTAAAATCACTACCTTCTTAGCAATATCGGGAGTCTCATTTTTAAGCTACGGGTTATTTAGTTGGGAGACTGGCGAGACGTTAAGATTTATTGGAACTCTACAATTATTTGTTGCTATTAACTTTTGGATTTACAGATTATTTCTAAGAAAGGCTGCTAATAATTTTCAACAAAAATTATTACCAAAAATTGACGCCTTGTATGAAAAAACCTTAAAAAAAATATTGATTGGCAAACGTACCTATTTAATAATTTCATCAGCAATAATATTGTTAGTCTTATCATTTTATGGTTTTGGGAAATCTATTGAGTCACAGAGAACAAGTATTGAGTTTTTTCCATCTGAAGATCCAAGACAAATTATAATTTTTATGCAGTATCCAGAAGGAACTGATATAGACAAAACAAATACAACCGCAAAAAAAATTGAAAAAGAAGTTTATGCAATTATAAATTCTGAGAAATTTAAGGATGATTCAGGATATAATTTTATGGTAGAAAGTGCCGTTTCTCAAGTTGGTGAAGGTTCTGAAAACCCTGAGACTGAATTAGGAACAAGCTCAGAAATGCCAAATAGAGCTAAAATTACTCTTACTTTAAGAGGCTTTAAATATAGAAACGGAGTTAGTTCAAGATTACTTAGAAAAGAGATACAAGACAAGCTTAAAAACAAATACCCAGGTTTATCAATTTCTGTTGAGCAAAATGCCTCAGGACCACCAGTTGGTTATCCAATTAACATTGAGCTTACAGGAAAAAACTATTCTTTGCTTATAAATAAAGCTGAACAGATTACTGAATTCATTAACAAAAGAAACATTCTTGGAATTGAAGAATTAAAAATTGATGTTAATAAATCAAGAACTATAAATTTGATTAGTGTAGATAGAGTTAAGGCAGGCGAACTAGGAGTTAGTACTGGCCAAATTGGTCAACAGCTTAGAACAGCATTGTTTGGAGCTAAAGTAGGGGTGTATAAATCCGAAGGTGAAGATTATGATATAAATCTGAGATTCAACAACAAAGATCGATTATCAGAAAATTCTTTATATGACCAAAACCTGACTTTTAAAGATCCCTCAAATGGAAAAACCAAAGAAATACCAATTTCTTCACTAACCAGTAAATCAATAACTACAACATACAGTGAGATAAAACACAAAAACTTTAAAAGAATTGTAACTATTTATTCGGGGTTATCATCTGGATATACTGATGCTAGTGCAATTGTTTCTCAAATTGAAAATGAAATGTCAAATTTTCAAAAAGATTTGAGTGAAGTTAATATTGATTACACGGGTCAAATTGAAGAACAAAATAAGAATGGTAAATTTTTATTATCAGCATTTTTCACTGGTTTAGGACTAATTTTTTTGATACTTATTTACCAATTTAATTCAATAAGCAAGCCTACAATTATAATGATTGCCATTTTCCTGAGTTTAATTGGAGTTTTTGGGCACTTAGTTATAAGTGGTAGTCCATTTATTATAATGATGACAATGATGGGAATTATTGCACTTTCTGGGATAGTAGTTAACAATGGAGTAGTTTTATTAGACTATTCTCAAATTCTTCTTGAAAGAAAAAAATTAGATCCTGAAAATACCAAAAATGATATGGAGCTAAAATTTGATTCTATAGTCGAATCATGTAAATCCAGACTTAGGCCAGTATTATTGACAGCAATAACTACTATTTTAGGATTAGTTCCATTAGCAATAGGTTTTAATATCAATTTTTATACATTATTTAGTAATTTTAATGCCAATATTTACATTGGGGGTGATAATTTTGTATTCTGGGGTCCACTTGCTAAAACAGTTATCGCAGGGTTAATGATTGCTACTTTTTTAACCTTATTTGTTGTTCCTTCACTATTTTTAATGATAGAAAAATTTAAATTGTGGATAAAAATTAGATATAAGTAATATCTTATTAAATTTGTAACAATAATTAAACTATGTACAGAACTCATAATTGCGGTGAATTAAGAATTTCAGATTTAGGAAAACAAGTGACTTTATCTGGATGGGTACAAAAATCTAGAGATAAAGGTTTTCTAGTTTGGGTAGATCTTAGGGACCGCTATGGAATATCACAATTAATTTTTGATGAAGAAAGAACCTCAAAAGAAATTTTGAAAAATGCTAAATCACTGGGTAGAGAATTTGTTATTCAAATTACTGGAGAGGTAATTGAAAGAAGTTCTAAAAATTCAAATATTAAAACTGGTGAAATTGAGATTTTGGTGTCTAACTTAACAGTTCTTAATGAGTCTAAAGTTCCTCCATTTACAATTGAAGAAAATACTGATGGAGGTGATGAATTGAGAATGCAATATAGATACTTAGATATAAGACGAGATTCTTTAAAGAGTAATTTAGTTTTAAGGCATAAAGTATCTCAAGAGGTAAGAAATTATTTATCATCTAGAGATTTTATAGAAGTCGAAACTCCTTATTTAATAAAGTCGACACCAGAAGGTGCTAGGGATTTTGTAGTGCCATCTAGAATGAATGAGGGTGAATTTTATGCTTTACCTCAATCTCCTCAAACATTTAAACAGCTATTAATGATAGGGGGCCTAGATAAATATTTTCAAATTGTAAAATGTTTTAGGGATGAGGATCTAAGAGCTGATAGACAGCCAGAGTTTACACAAATTGATTGTGAAATGTCGTTTGTTAATCAAGAAGATATTCTAAACACTTTTGAAGGACTAACAAAACATCTGATTAAAAGTGTTAAAAATATTGATATTTTAAACTTCCCTAGAATTAGTTATGATGAAGCTATGGAAAAATATGGCTGTGACAAACCTGATATTCGATTTGGAATGGAGTTTGGAAACCTCAACAATGTTGCAAAACATACAGATTTTAATGTCTTTAATAAATCAGAAGAAATAATTGGCATTGCTGTTCCTGGAGGAAGTTCTTTTACTAGAAAAGAAATTGATAAATACATAGAATGGGTTAAAAGACCACAAATTGGTGCGTCAGGGATGATTTATGCAAAGTATAACGAGGACAATAGTTTTAAATCATCCGTTGACAAGTTTTTTAACCAAGTAGATTTAGCTAAATGGGGTGAAATCACAGGTGCTAAAAAAGGAGATATTATTTTCGTATTATCTGGTGAAAAAAATAAAGTTCGTGCACAATTAAGTGCTCTAAGACTACATGTTGCTGAAAATTTAGGCCTAAGAAATCCTAATGAATTCGCGCCTTTATGGGTTACAGA
Source organism: Flavobacteriaceae bacterium (assembly GCA_016777305.1). Taxonomy (GTDB): domain Bacteria; phylum Bacteroidota; class Bacteroidia; order Flavobacteriales; family Flavobacteriaceae; genus SGZJ01. The sequence continues at coordinate 8,400 of JADHRR010000019.1, read as the reverse complement.
TTTTCCACTTTTAGAATGGGATGAAGATTCAAACAAGTACCACGCTATGCATCATCCATTTACGTCTCCAAAATTAGATCAACTTGAATTACTTAAAACTAATCCTGGAGAAGTCAAAGCTAACGCATACGATTTAGTTTTAAATGGAAATGAAATTGGTGGTGGATCAATTAGAATTCACGACAAAGAAATACAAGCATTAATGCTAAAGCATCTTGGTTTTTCAGATAAAGATGCAATAGAGCAATTTGGATTTTTAATGAATGCATTTGAGTATGGAGCACCACCTCACGGAGGTATTGCTTTTGGGTTAGATAGATTAGTTGCAATTTTAGGTGGTCAAGAAAGTATAAGAGATTTTATTGCATTCCCAAAAAATAATTCTGGTAGAGATGTAATGATTAATTCTCCTTCTAAATTAGACACTGAACAACTTGATGAATTGAACTTAAAAATTGGTTCATAAATAGTATTGATGAAAAGATTAATTATTATCACATCAATTATTAGCTTAATATTAATTTTCACAGGTCTTTTTTTAAAAAATCTAGCAATAGACTTTGAGGTTTTTAATTTAATCATTGACTTTAATATCACTGGTGATCAATTAACTGGAACAGGAGTAATAGGTTTATTCTTTTTTGTTTTTCCCGTTTTTTCTTATTACCGTTGGAAAGACAAAGATGTCAATGATTACATGCTTACTCAAGAAAATATAGATAAAATGAATAAGTCAAAAAAATAAAAAATCTCTAACAATTATATGAATAAAAAAAAGCCATCTAATGATGGCTTTTTTTTAATTGATGTAGTTTATATCTATAGCTGTGGTAAAACTACTTTATCAATAACATGCACTACTCCATTGTATGCTTGTACATCTACCGCAATAATGTTAGCAATTCTATCATTTAAATCGATAAGCTGTGGGCCAGCATCTAGTGAAACAGTTAAACCATCTCCTATTGTTGTAATACTCATTCCGTTTGTTAAATCTACAGATCTAACATTTGCCTCAACTACAACATGTGTAGCTAATGTAAGTTCAAGTGTTGCAGCATCTATATCACCCAGCGAGTTAACACCAAGTTCTGAAAGTAATGATGCAAACGCGTCATTAGTTGGTGCAAATACTGTGAAGGGCGAAGGCTCATCTGTAGTTGATAAAATTGACACAAAATCTTCACCTAAATCATCTCTAGTTAATGCAGCAACTAAAGTTTCAAACGTTGGATTTGACGTTGCAAAAGTCACTACTGTTGGTAGTCCAATAACCGCGTCAACTACATGAACAATTCCGTTAGATGCAGGAACATCTGCTAAAACAACACTAGATTGTCCATTAAATTCTACTCCACTAGAAGTGGTGAAATATAAGCTCAAGTTATCACCGTCCATATTTGTTGCATTAGTAGTAGTGTAGCCAGATCCAGCAGATGCTAAATCTGTAGACATAACACTGCCTGTAATTACATGATTTAGTAATATGTTAGATAAAACATCAGTAGGAACTTCGTCTAAGGATGCAAATCCATTAGCTGAAAGAAATCCTGCAAAAGCGTCATTTGTAGGGGCTAATACAGTAAAATTTCCACCACTTAAAGTAGTTACTAAATCTCCATCTGCCGCTGTTAGAGCCTCCACAAGTATACTTAGTTCTGGAGTAGCCGCAGCTGTTTCTACAATTGTTAATTCTTCAGGAAGTGTTTGAGCATCATCATTATCACATGAGATAATAAAAAAACTGAAGGTTAATAAAAATAGTAATTTGTTTAGTTTTAATACATTTTTCATAAAATTGATTTTTAGTTTATTAGTTAATTTATTTTAACTAATTACATCTGTTTTTGCAAAGCGTGTGCCAAAGTTGGATTAAATAAGTCAGATTTTAGACTTTAACTTAACATTAACATTATCACTTATTATAATTTGCGAAAAATAAAAGCTTTCTATCAGCTTCTTTTACTTTTGAAGAACTCCTTTAACATTATCTCAGTTTGATTAGCTAAAACTCCACCCTCAATCGTAGTTTTTGGATGAATTTTTGGTTGAAAGCCATTAAACTCATTTTTTTTATCCTTTGCAGAATACACAATTCTAGAAATTTGACTCCAATATAAAGCCCCTAAACACATAGGACAAGGTTCAAGTGTTACATAAAGAGTACAATCGTGTAAATATTTACTGCCTAAAAAATTAGATGCTGCGGTAATTGCTAAAATTTCAGCATGAGCGGTTACATCACACAAAGTTTCTGTTAAGTTGTGCGCTCTAGCAATAATTTTATTGTCAATTACAATAACGGCTCCGACAGGAACTTCGCCTTTGTTTAACCCAAATTTAGCTTCATCTATTGCCTTTTGCATAAAATAATTAGAATCATAATTTAGAATCATGGGTCTAACTATTTTAAAATTAATTTATAATTATAAAATATATTGTTATTTTTCAATTTTAGAATATAAATTCCTGAACTGATGTTTTCAAAATTTAAATTAATTTTATTTTCAAAATTATAGTTTTTATTAAATACCTGTCTTCCGTTAATATCAATTAATTGTACAGTTGTTTGTCCATTAATATATTCGGATGAGATACTTACTAATCCGTTAGATGGGTTTGGATAAACTGATGCTAAATTTGTAATATTTTCTAAACTTAGAACTTCACAATTTTCTAGAGTTGGATCTTCGTCTGGTGGTAAGTTAAAGTCTTCAACCTGATCCGTTCTATCTCCACTATTTCCTTGAGAGGCATTATACCCTAATCCTCTATTTGCAAAAACTTCCCAAATAAGACATTGGTTTTGGCCTCCAGTGGATGCCATATCTGCAGCAAGAATCGCATCTCTTCCATCAATAAATCCAGGGCTACAAGGTTGTAGCTTTAATCCGTCTAATACTAACTGCATTACTTTATTGTTCCCACCATTACCATTAAATAAATCAGAATCAAACCCATATTTATCTACATATGCCCAAGTTAAATCCCAAAGCATAGTAGCGAAGACAAATCCAACTCCATGAGGTTGACTAACACTTGCTTCGTTATTTGAATCATCATATGTGTAATTATTAACAGATAAATCAGTTGTATATGGTGCATTTCTAATTCCATTACCATCAGCAGCCCTTCCAGAAGCAAAATTTCCGATACCTCTAGGATCTGTTGACTGATCACCCTCTTCCATTGTTATCATTAATCCAAACCAATCAGACCAGCCTTCACCCATTTGTTCTGCATTTTGTAAACAATTTGTAGTAGATGCTCCCGCAGTAAGTCTATTTGATATTCCGTGTCCATATTCATGTGCCACAATTCCATTATCAAAGCTACCATCAACATCAAATCCAGAACTGTCCAATAACGAAGCACTTATAGATTCTCCTGAAAGTAAAGTAGAAATAATACCTTCTCCAATATCTTGAGATACCATTACTGACGGAGGAGTATTGCTAGCATCATCAGCTCCTTCCCCCATTGAAATTGCCCCACCAGGGACATTGTTTACCATTATAACACCTATTGCTCCTTGAGCTTGAGCAGCAAGAATTTTAAACCCAAATTCACAAGTTCCTCTTCTAATAACTGCAATTTTTCCAGCAATTTCACTTCCATTTGTTATACTTTGACAAGCATCATATGAGTCTCCATTAATAACTGGTGCGTCAGTTACAAGAGCAAGCTCAGCAGTTAATGGGTTTTCACTTGGAAGCCCAACTCCAAAACCAGCAGGTATAGCTGGATAGGAGCCTGCCATAGAACTATTATTAATAGTTAGTGGTTCTCCTGAGGGTCCATTCCATAAATACATGGTCATTGTTGGATTTCCTCCATCGGGGGGAGTTCCAAAACTAGCATTATTCATTCCATCACCATCTTGACCATCAGCAGTGACTGAATCTCCGCTTCCCCAAGGTGAGCTAGAATTTCCATAATTATTTTCTTGAAAATTTCCACTCTCTTCATCAAAACCATATTGATACCATATATCATGCATCATGTTATTGGTATAAAAAAGGTTAGTTAACGAAGCGTCTTGATAACCAATTGGTTCCTGCTCAAAATCTAATTCAAAATCAAAATTTAGCTCAGTGGTTCCGTCGGGAGAATATCCTTGACCACCCTGTCCGTCAATATCCTCTCTAGCCCAAACATTATTTCCTCTGGTAATTGTGTACTCAGGACCATCAATACCATCAGTATCATGCCATCCGTATGGTGAAGCTAAATCATTTGATGGCTCTAATAAAAGTTGTCTAGGCCCATGAATAGGACTTTCAGCTGGTAATGCGAAAACATTATACTGAGACCCATCATTTAAAATAGACTTGTTATTTGTTTGATTTAAAGATTCAAATGTTTTATTTGAGGCAATAGAATTTGACGGCTCAAAATTACAATTGATAATCCAGTCTGACTTATCAATTATACTTCCAGTTAATGCATCAACTCTTACGCTATACCAAAATTTCCCATTAGTTGAGTGTATGCTTAAATCCCATACTAGCCTGATGCTATTTTCATTTAAATTAAAATATCCTAAACTAACCGGAATCTCATGTTGAGAGACGCCAGCAGAATTAAAAATAAAGTTTTTATCTGTATTACTTATCTCCTCCAAACTCTCTAGTTGTCCTAAATCAAAATGATTAACTGTATTTATGATAGCTGCTTTAGCACTAATGAGTGGCTCAGTAGAGTTAATTTTTTCATCAATATTACTAATGAAATTATTTGCATAATGAAATACCTCGTTCTCCTTAATTGAAATAGTTGAGATGGCATTATGAATTTTTAAACCATTGTGGGTCTGATTTATGTATAGTATTTTCATATCCATACTCTCAGAATTAATTTCATTATTGATAGTAAATTCATCAATATCAGAATCCAAAAATAAATATCTAGACATATTATCCTCTAGGTAATTATTAATTGTTGATGTCAATTCATTTTGAGAAAAAACAGTAAGGGTAGTAAAAAAACAAAATATTAAATTCTTCATTTTAATATGATTGAGGTTTTAAGAAGTTGAAATTAAGGATATTAATAACTCTATGCAACTTAATTGAATAATAGCCTTTTATCTTTTATTTTATTTAATCGTAAGACTTTATAATCTAAAATATAATTTTGGTATAATCTCCACGGAAACTGATCGCCTTGTTTTGGTAATATATGTTTGGCTCTGTGGATATACCCTGAATCTAAATTAATTAAAGGTAATTCTCCCAAATTTTCTTCAATCACTTTAGCCTCAACAGATTTGTAACTATGTTTATCTAAATATTTTAGCATTCTCGAAATATACTCACTAGTTAAATCACTTTTCAAAGTCCATGAGGCATTTGTATAACCAGCAAAAACAAAGAAATTTGGTAATTCGCTTAACATTAATCCTTTATAAATAAACTGTTTTGTAATATCAAAAGGTATGTTATCCAATGATATTTTTACACCTCCAAAAGGAAGTAGTTTTAATCCAGTAGCGCTAATGATAATATCAGCTTCTAAAAATTTTCCAGATTTTAGTAAAACCCCGTTTTCCTTGAAAGTATCTATAATATCTGTTTCAACATAAGCTTTTCCTTTTTTAATTGCTTTAAAAAAATCACCGTCAGGAACTAAACAAAATCTTTGGTCCCAAGGTTTATAATTTGGTGAAAAGTGAGGTTCTAATGGAAAATCTCCTAATTCCTTTTTAATTCCATTGAGAACATATCTTTTCATTGTTTTTGGGAACTTTCTGCACAGATTATAAAAAAGTATTCCAGTTAAAATATTTTTTCCTCTAACAATGATATGTGCAATTTTCTTTGGCAGAAATCTTTTTATAATTTTTGCAATTTTGTCTTTATTTGGCAAAGCTGCAATATATGTAGGAGATCTTTGTAGCATTGTGATTTTTTCGACATCATCTGCAATTGTAGGAACGATAGTCACGGCTGTGGCTCCGCTTCCAATTACTACAACTTTTTTATTTTTATAGTCTAAATCATTATTCCATTTTTGAGGATGTAAAAATTGACCTTTAAAATTTTCTACACCGTTATATTTAGGTGTGTAACCATTATCATAATTATAATAACCGCTAGCTATAAATATGAATTGAGCTTTATATAAAGTTTTTTCTTGAGTGGTTGGGTTTACAGCGGTAATCGTCCAAACTTTTTGCATAGTATCAAAATTGTAATGTGTTACCTTCTGGTTGAAATTAATATGATCTTTAACATTATACTCCTCTGTTGCTTCATTTAAATACTTTAGAATAGATGGAGCATCAGCAAAAGACTTATCATCATCCCAAGTTTTGAATGAATAACCAAAAGTATACATATCTGAATCAGAGCGAATACCTGGATATTTAAATAAACTCCATGTTCCACCAATTTCTTCTCTAGCCTCTAAAATTTTATATTTTTTTTCTGGATTTTTTCTTTCCAAATGGCAGGCAGCACCTATTCCAGATAACCCTGCTCCTATAATTACAATATCAAAATCCATATACTAAAATTTATTCTTCATAATTATTAAAACTCGCTTTAAGGTCTGTGAAATTAAGGATATTAACAACGAATTACAAATTGGTTTTTTGAAATTATGCCTCTGTTTTGAGAATTATTTTCATAAATTTATTTTTTAATTTAAAAGGTTAATTTTGAAATTTTTAGACAGAGTAAATGGGGTTACGGATTTAAAAAACATTTCTGAAAAAGACTTAACTGAACTCGCTAAAGACCTTAGAAAATTTATAATTGATATTGTGTCAATTAAAGAAGGTCATCTAGGTGCTAGTTTAGGAACTGTTGAATTAACAATTGCACTTCACTATATATTTAATACTCCTTATGATCAATTAGTTTGGGATGTTGGTCATCAAGCATATGGCCATAAAATATTAACTGGACGAAAAAATATTTTTCACACTAACAGAGAGTTTGGTGGGATTAGTGGTTTCCCAGAATTAAATGAAAGTGAATTTGATAGCTTTGGTGTAGGTCACTCTTCCACATCAATTTCAGCTGTTCTTGGAATGAGTATTGCTTCAAAAATAAAAAATGAGCTAGAAAGACAACACATAGCAGTGATAGGTGATGCATCAATTGCAAGTGGAATGGCATTTGAAGCTTTAAATCATGCAGGAGTTACTGATTCTAATATCACAGTTGTTTTAAATGACAATACGATTGGAATAGACCCAAGTGTGGGTGCCTTGAAAAATTATCTTAGTTCAGTAAAAGTCAATGGGAACAAAACAGATAACATTTTTGAGTTATTAAACTTTGAGTATTTAGGACCCGTTGATGGCCATGATATATCTTCATTATTAACTGTTTTTGATAAAGCTAAGAAAATTAAGGGACCAAAATTAGTACATATAATCACTAAGAAAGGAAAAGGTTTAAAACTAGCTGAAGAAGATCAAATTAAATATCATGCGCCTGGAAAGTTTGACAATAAAACTGGAATAGTTCATAAAAATGAAAATGATCAACTACCTCCAAAATTCCAAGATGTTTTTGGATTAACAGTTTTAGATTTAGCAAAAAAAAATAAAAAAATTATTGGAATAACTCCTGCAATGCCAACTGGAAGTTCTTTAAAGTATATGATCAAAGAGTTTCCAGAAAGAGCATTTGATGTTGGTATCGCTGAACAGCATGCTGTAACATTAGCGGCAGGACTTGCCACTCAAGGATTAATTCCTTTTTGTGTAATCTATTCGACTTTTTTACAAAGAGCTTATGATCAAATTATTCATGATGTGGCAATACAAAAACTTCCTGTAATATTCTGTATAGATAGAGCTGGTTTAGTTGGAAATGATGGTGCTACTCATCATGGAGTATTTGACATTTCTTATTTAAGATGCATTCCTAACTTAATAATTTCTGCTCCGAAAAATGAAATAGAACTCAGAAATATTTTATATACCTCACAACTTAAAAATAGAGGTCCAATAGCGATTAGATACCCAAGAGGAAGAGGTCTGATCCTAGATTGGAAAAAGAAGTATGAAGAAGTGAAAATTGGACAAGGTGAACAGATTAGAAGTGGTAAATTATTAAGTATATTATGTGTTGGGACAGTTATAAATGAAGTCATAGACATTTCTAATAAACTCGACCTTAGTTTGTATGATATGAGATTTATTAAACCAATTGATACCAAAATATTACATAAAGTATGTCAAAGGGGTGATAAGATAATCACAATTGAAGATGGAGTGAAAGCCGGAGGGTTTGGTAGTTCTATATTAGAATTTATGTCTGAAAATAATTATTTAAATAAAGTCAAAGTTTTAGGAGTTCCTGATGTTTTTGTCAAACATGGAGATACTAAGAAATTAAAGGAATCAATAGGTCTTGATAAAACTAGCCTTGAAAAAACTATCAG
>JADHRR010000037.1:0-5695 GCA_016777305.1 Flavobacteriaceae bacterium | reverse complement strand
TAAAAAATCAATCTGAAAAAGATTACTTCATATACGACTTAGAGGATGTAAACATTGTAGAGTTTATTAAAAATAATATTCATAAAATTAAATCTAATTTATTACCCTTTTCAACTACTAAAACCATAGATAGTGTAACCTATCTAGAAGATAAAAATATCATTTCAATTATTAACAAAAATAAAATAATTATGCCAACTAATAATTTTCCATTAATAGGTACCCATAACTTAAAAAATGCTATGGCTGCAACTACAGTTGCTAATCTATTAAAGATTAGAAAAGAAACGATTCGTAAGAGTTTAGAGCATTTTCAGGCTGTTGAACACAGACTTGAACATGTTTTGAAAATTAATAAAGTTAACTATATAAATGATTCAAAGGCTACAAATGTTAATGCTGCCTATTATGCCTTGGACAGTATGCAGTCTTCAACTGTATGGATTGTTGGAGGAATTGATAAAGGAAATAAATATGAAGAACTTTTCTCTCTTGTGAATGAAAAAGTTAAAGCAATTATTTGTCTTGGTAAGGACAACAAAAAAATATTTGAAAATTTCGAAAACTTGGTAGAATACATAACGGAAGTTAAATCAATGTCTGAAGCTGTAAAAGAAGCATATAGTATCGCTAAATCTAATGATAGTGTGCTTTTATCACCCGCATGTGCAAGTTTTGATTTATTTAAAAATTATGAAGACAGAGGAGAACAATTTAAAGCAGAAGTAAGAAAGCTATAATGAGAAAAATTTTAAATCATATAAGTGGAGATAGACCGATTTGGGCCATTGCAACATTGTTAGCAATTTTTTCCTTTTTACCTGTGTATAGCTCTTCCAGTAACCTAGCTTATTTATATGGAAATGGAAATACATTAGGCTATATTTTCAAACATCTAGTACATCTTTTTCTTGGCTTTTCAATTATGTACGGAGCACACAAAATTCCTTATAAATATTACAAAGGGATTTCGCTTTTAATGATACCAGTGATTATAGTATTACTTGCTTACACAATATTTCAGCCTGTTTTTTCTGATTCGATGACAAATACAAATAGATGGATTAAAATTCCGGTGTTAGGATTTACGTTTCAGCCATCTACTTTAGCATCTAGTATTTTGTTGATTTACATTGCTAGATATTTAGCTAAGGTGAAAGATGACGTTATTTCATTTTCAAAAACTATTTTACCTCTTTGGATACCAGTTTTTGTTGTTGTAGCATTAATATTGCCTGCGAATTTTTCCACTGCTGCTATTTTGTTTTTATTAGTATTAGTTATTTGCTTTCTAGGAGGATATCCCAAAAGATATCTTTCACTAATAGTTTTTCTAGGAATATTTACTCTTTCAATATTTGTTCTAGCTATTAAAGCCTATCCTGAGTTAATGCCCAACAGAGTTGATACTTGGACTAGTAGAGTTGATAATTTTATTAACTCTGAAAACACAGAATCAAACTATCAGATAGAAAAAGCTAAAATAGCAATAGCAACAGGTGGTATTAAAGGATTAGGACCTGGGAAAAGTATACAGAAGAATTTTTTGCCTCAATCATCTTCAGATTTTATTTATGCTATAATTATTGAAGAATTTGGATTAATTGGTGGCTTATTTTTAGTGAGTCTTTATCTATGGTTTTTATTTAGAATAGTAATTATATCCAATAAATCAGAATCTGTCTTTGGATCATTACTAGCGGTGTCTATGGGTCTTCCGATTGTATTTCAAGCATTTATAAATATGTCTGTGGCTGTTGAATTAATGCCTGTTACAGGACAAACTCTTCCTCTCATAAGTAGTGGTGGAACCTCCATATGGATGACATGCTTGTCTATTGGTATCATATTAAGTGTAAGTAGAAAATATGAATCAAAAAATGAAGAGATTGACAATACTAATCCATTGGAAATATTAAAAGAAACTATTTAAATGAAAGAATTTAAGTTTATCATTTCAGGAGGCGGAACAGGAGGACATATCTATCCTGCAATTTCTATTTCTAATGAATTGAAACTTAGATATCCGAATTCAAAAATATTGTTTGTTGGGGCAAGCGACAGAATGGAAATGCAAATTGTGCCTAAGTATGGTTTTAAAATTATTGGATTATGGATTTCAGGGTTTAGTAGAAATTTTTCTTTTAAAAATTTAATTATTCCAATTAAACTCTTTGTTAGTCTTTTACACTCAATTTTAATAATTAAGAAAAATAATCCCGATCTGGTTATCGGCACAGGTGGATTTGCTAGTGGACCACTTTTATATATTGCCACGTTATTTAAAATACCAACTTTAATACAAGAGCAAAACTCTTACCCTGGAATAACAAATAAATTACTCTCAAAAAGAGTAAATAAAATATGTGTTGCCTATAATGGTCTTGATAGATTTTTTAACAAAAATAAAATCATTGAAACTGGTAATCCAGTCAGATCAGATTTAAGAAATTTAGATTCAGCTAACACTGGAGATAAATCAAAATTTGGTTTACAAGAAAACAAAAATACTCTATTAATTCTTGGAGGAAGCAACGGTTCAAGAGAGATAAATAAAGTGGTCTTAAATAATATAAACTTATTTGAATCTTTAAATGTTCAAGTTTTATGGCAGTGTGGTAAAATTTATTTTAAGCAGTATAGACATCTAAATAGCAAAGAGAATGTTAATGTATATGCTTTTATCAATGAAATGAATTTAGCGTACAGAGAGGCTGATATAATAATTTCTAGAGCTGGAGCAAGTTCAATCTCTGAGTTATGTATAGTAGGTAAGCCAGTTATTTTCATCCCATCTCCAAACGTTGCGGAAAATCATCAATATAAAAACGCTAAAACTTTAGTAAATAAAAATGCTGCATTATTAATTGAAGAAAAGAATTTAGATACAGATTTCGTCAAGTTATTTACCGACTTAATTAATAACACAAAGCTTCAATTAGAACTTTCAAATAGTATAATAAAAAATGCAAAACAAAATGCTACAACAGATATTGTTAACGAAATAGAAAAGCTGTTATAATGGAATTAAATAAGTACAAAAACATATATTTTATTGGCATTGGTGGATCAGGGATGAGTGCTTTAGCTAATTATTTTGTGCTTGAAAACAAAAAGGTTAGCGGTTACGATAAATTACAATCTGTTAATACTAATAATTTAGAATCTAAAGGAGTTGAAATTATTTATAATGATGTTCTCACTGGGTTAGATAAAGAATATATTAATAAGACTAATACCCTTGTTATATATACTCCTGCAATTCCTAAATCTTTAAAAATACTAGATTATTTTATTTCAAATGACTTTGTAGTTATAAAAAGATCTGAGGCTCTAGGTTTAATTGCTAACTCTAGTTTTTGTGTAGCTATTGCTGGCACCCACGGCAAAACAACTACTACTAGTATTCTAGGACATTTACTTAAATATTGTAACAAATCAGCCACTACATTTTTAGGGGGTATTTCTGAAAATTATAATTCTAACTTAATTGCAAATGGAAAAGACATATATGTGGTTGAAGCAGATGAATTTGACAAGTCTTTTTTAACATTAAAGCCAAATATTGCATGTATTACATCGATTGATGCGGATCATTTAGATATTTATAATAACATAGATGATTTAAAAGACACTTTCAATTTATTTATAAATAAAATAGTGCCAAATGGACTTTTAATTGTAAGCGAACAGCTCAGTTTAAAAGGAAATAAATATGGTTTTAATAAAGATTCCAAATTTAATGTTCAAAACATTGTCTTAAGTAATGGTTCGTATAGTTTTGATCTAAGCATCAACGGAGAATTATATCCAAATTTTAATTTTAATCACCCAGGTAAACATAACTTGTCTAATGCTTTAGCAGCACTTATTATAGCTTTTAAATTAAATTGTAAGATAGAAGATTTGAAACCTGCTTTACACTCTTTTAAAGGCGTTCAAAGAAGATATTCAATTCATATTAATAATAAAGATTTAGTGTATATAGATGATTATGCACATCATCCAGAAGAAATTAGTGCAATTTATGATTCTCTTGTAGAGTCTTATCCAAACGAAAATTATCTTGTTGCCTTTCAACCTCATTTATATACTAGAACAAGAGATTTTATTGAAGAATTTGCTTCAATATTATCAAGGTTCCATACTGTTCTTATTTTAGATATATACCCAGCGAGAGAATTACCCATTGATGGAGTAAATGCAAATTGGCTATTGTCTAAGATAACATCAAAGGTAAAAAAGAGTGTAAAATTAATGGACTTAGATAAAGAAATATTTGATTGTAATATGAAAATAAACCTAACTCTTGGAGCTGGAGATATTGGTTCTAAAGCAATTAAAATAAAAAAACAATTACTTGAGTATGCGAATTAATTGGATGAAAATAAAGTTGATTTTTCTGCTGATATTAATCTCCGGATTATTTTACAGTACCATTTCTGTAAATAATCTAAGAGATATTAGTAAAACGGATATTTATATTGATAATTCTAATAATTTATTTATAACAAAAGACTCTATTAAAAGTGCAGTTTTAGAAATAATAACTACTAAAAATATCCGTAAACCCTCTGTTCATATAAAAGCTTTAGAATTTGAATTAAATAAAATTGAATTAGTTAGAAAATCTGATGTATTTATAGATGTTAATGGAACTATGGTAGTTAACATTCAGCAGAGAAAGCCAATAGCTAGATTTTTAGATAACAAATCTTATCTAGATGAAGATGGGCTTATAATGCCAAAGTCCAAATATTACTCTGCAAGAGTGCCAGTGATTAAGGGTTACACAAACACCCAAGATCAACTAGATCTAATATATCAATTATCTAATTATATAAAGAATGATAAATTTCTAAGTCAAAGTGCTACAGAAATATTGATAGATAGTAGCAGTAATTTTAGTATTAAATTGAGAGATTATAGATTTAAAATATTGATTGGTCAGTTAAATAATCTTGACTTAAAAATTAAAAATTTCAAGGCATTTTATATAAATGCTTCAGCTAATAAAATATTAAATAAATATAGTGTAATCAACTTACAATTTGACAATCAAGTTGTTTGTGTAAAAATTTAGATTATGAACGAAAATAAAATTTCAGTAGGCTTAGATATAGGGACAACTAAGATTGTTGCAATGTCTGGTGTAAAAAATGAGTATGGTAAAACTCAAATTTTAGGTCAAGGAAAGTCTGTTAGTTTGGGAGTACATAGAGGGGTTGTAAATAATATTACACAAACAATTCAATCTATTCAGCAGGCTATTCAAGAGGCAGAACAATCATCTGGAGAAAAAATTAGCTCTGTTACAGTCGGCATTGCAGGCCAACATATTAGAAGTCTTCAGCATAGTGACTATATAACTAGAGCAAACTCTGAATTAGTTATTGATGAGGGTGATATAGAGAGACTTATTAACCAAGTACATAAATTGGTTATGCTGCCCGGAGAAGAGATTATACATGTTCTTCCACAGGAATTTAAAGTTGATGGGCAAGCTGAGATCAAAGAGCCAATCGGTATGTATGGGGGTAGATTAGAAGCTAATTTTCATGTAGTCGTAGGTCAAGTTTCTTCGATTAGAAATATCGGTAGGTGTATTAAAAGTGCTGGACTTGATTTAGAAGGAATAACATTAGAGCCCCTAGCATCTGCAAATGCTGTTTTAAGTAGTGAAGAAAAAGAGGCT
>JADHRR010000018.1:0-24085 GCA_016777305.1 Flavobacteriaceae bacterium | reverse complement strand
GACCACTAGCCAAGATATATATCTATGATAGGTTTGGTAAACTACTTAAACAACTTAGTCCGCTTGGACCTGGATGGGACGGAACATTTAATGGAGAAAACCTGCCAGCTACTGACTACTGGTTTACGATTAGACTTGATGTAGTCTTCGGAGAAGCTGAATCTGTAATCAAAGAATTTACAGGACACTTTAGTCTCAAAAGATAAGAAGGTTATTATCTACTTTCAAAAATATAAATAGTAATGAAAAATACATATCGAACTATTGATATTGAGTCTGATTATTTACTTAAGGAAAAACAAAGTAAATTTTATGGATATGCCTTTCCTGTATCTAATTCTGATAAAGTAAAATTTTATATTCAATCTTTACAGAAAAAACACCATACTGCCAGACACTTTTGTTATGCCTATCAAATTGGAATAGAAAATACTGTATTTAGAGTTAATGATGATGGTGAACCACGAAACAGTGCTGGATTGCCTATTTATGGTCAAATCCAATCATTTAATATTACTAATATTTTAATTGTAGTAGTTCGTTATTTTGGAGGTACTAAGCTCGGATTAGGAGGGTTGGTTTCGGCATACAAAGAATGTGCAAAAGCAACTCTTGATGCTAATAAAATCATCACAAAAGAAATAACCATCCCAATTCAACTTAAGTTTAACTACTTGCAGATGAATAATGTGATGAAAATAATAAAGGAATATAGCTTAGAAATTGTAAATCAAGAGATGCACACAAATTGTATTTTTGATATAATAACAACTAAGAGTAATAATGAAGGTGTTTGTTATCAATTAAATCGATATTCCGATATAGAAGTGATTTTTTTAGAAAAATAATATAATAAATATATTTATTTACAAAACAGTAACAACTGATAATTTTATTATAGATTTTTTCTTATCTAAATTTATGTTTCCTAATAAACCTGCATCTAACATTTGATGTGTGTCACCTAAACTAAATTTCTCAAAAGAAAGGTCAATTCGACTACTGTTTATTTTGTATCCTAAGCCAAGAGAAAAGCCTTCTAGGTTTTGATTAGTTATCCCTCTAGGACTTTCTTCAAATTTATAACCAGCTCTGTATGATATTCTGTTTTGAAGAATTTCAGCACCAATTTTATAGCTAATTGCTTGATCTAAAGTATTTGCTATTCTACTGTTTTGTTCAATAAAATGAATGTCATCACTGGGCTTAAATTTGATTGAACTGTAGTCTTTAACAGAATAGTCAAAACTTAAAAGTCCAATTTTCTTAAAAACAAGAGCACCACTTCCAGTTATTTTGGAAGGAGTTTGAAGTTTATAGTCTTGAAAAACATTAATTACATTTGGGTTTAAAGTTTGTTCAATTATTAATGCATCTATTTCACTTACCTCATACCTTGTAGTACTTAAGTATTGAGAAGTTTCCTCTGTAATGGTATACCATGTTGGAGAATCATAAGTTAAGCCTAATCTTATAACGTCAGTTACTTTTGCTATAGCACCTAATTGAACTGAAATTCCATCTCCCAAAACAGATAAATTATTTTCAAAACCAATATCACTAACATATACTCCTACATCCTCACCAACAGTATTTGTTTCTAGTAGATAAGTTGACTGGTCATAATCAATTGAGTGAATGTTAAGATTTGCTCCAATAAATAAATTATCACCATATTGAAATGCAATATTTGCATTTACTTTGGAATTATATCCTCTAGATTTAAAATAATAATCTTGATAATAGCCACTGTTTGGAGCATTATTTACGTTTGAGTAATAAGAGTTATTTGATGGATCATCAATATCGTCTGGTTCAATTATGAATGACTCATAACCTAAAAAAGCTTGTTGATTGGCATATCCAAAATAACTTCCAATTTCTGAATAAGCTTGGGTGATAGATTCTCCTTCAAATGCAGAAATTTCATTTAGAGGAAGTCCTTGAGCATAGGATAAAAAATAACTATCAACACCATTAGTGTTTAAGCCAGATGTATTGAACTTATTAAAATTATTACTGGTTTGTTCATAATTTAAACTAATTGTCATTTTTTTCCACTTTGACTTAGTTGTATTATTAAAAACTAAAACACCACCCAATTGATTTAGGTTGAAATTAGATTTAGTGTCAATATTTGACCCCATAGCATTATTAAGTGAATTATTAATAAGATTTGAATCATTTGAGGTCTTGTAATTAGAAAGTGTGAATGAAGCTATTCCTTTGCTAAAAATCGCAGAACCAGCTGGATTAATACTTATTGCAGATAATTCACCACCCAAAGCACCAAAAGCTCCAGACATTGCAGAGTATCTAGCAGAGCCTTCAATTTTATCATTTGAATATCTTAAGGCATCAAAAACATTTTGAGAAACAATTGTTCCTGTAGCCAAAATTAAAATTAGAGATAGAAAAAATTTATTCATTATTATAGACTTAATTTGTTAATTACCACCACCTTTTCCTCTTGAGGATGAGCTAGAGCTACCACCTCTAGAAGGACTAGAAGAATTAAAACTAGGACGACTAGAGTTTGAGCTGTTGAAGCTAGGCGAACTGTTGTAGCTAGGCGAACTATTATAACTCGGTTTAGAGTTATTATAACTAGGTTTTGAATTATTTCTAGGCTTACTGTTATTAGCTGGAGTCCAATTAGAACTAGGTTTTGAATTATTTCTAGGTTTACTGTAATAGTTTGGTTTAGCAGTTACAGTTTGATTTAATCGTTCTACCCTTGATGTTCTGTCCCTCAAGCTTGAGTTAATCATATTGTCACTAATTCTTGACTGTTTGGTATAATCATTATTTGAAAGTCTGCTACTAAAGCTACTAGATCTTCCACTTAGAGTAGATGATGAACCTCTTCTTCCAGAGACATTAGCTATATTAGTATTTCTATAAAAAATATTATTGTTGTAATATCCATTACCATACCAATAACCTGGCCATCCTCCATAATTATATCCATATCCATACCAACTCATATTATTCCAAAATGGGAAGAATAATCCGTTGTGAAGGTTGTAATGAAATGGTCGAGTCCAAAACATGTCATACCCATAGCCCCAGCTATGTAATCCATATCCAAAAACATTTCCGTATCCATAACCGTTATTCCATAACCAAGATGGGTAATTACCTCTTGATCCATAAATACTATTAAAAGAATGTCCTCCAAGCATATTGATAGTAACAGTGGTTTTATTTTCACCCCAAGGGCCATATTTTACATCTGTTGAGTCATTTTCAATATTTGCATCACTGTATTGCTCAGCATCAGTAAATAAAATATCGTTTTCATTACTAGCTAATTCGTACTCTTTGGATTTTTCACTGAAAGCATTTTTATAATATAAATTTTGAGATTTTTTTGTCTCTATATTTTGAATAGAATTTTCAACACCTTTGTTGCCACTAACTTGATTGTTTTCATAAACATCATCAGTCATAACACTTGAGTACTGATAGCTACCGCAACCAGTTAAAAAGATTAAAATAAATATCTTTAAAAATGATCTAATTGGGTTAGAAAAATAGTATAATTGCATATCAAAGTTATTTAATTGTTGAACAAGTTTAAATTAATTAGTTTTGTATCAAACAAACATTACATTAAATTTATTGCAATAGTTGTGCCACAATTTACGAAAGAATGAGTAAAAACCTTACATCTAGAGAAAAAGATTATTCAAAATGGTATAATGAATTAGTTGTTAAAGCTGATTTAGCAGAAAATTCTGCCGTAAGAGGGTGTATGGTTATAAAACCCTATGGTTATGCAATATGGGAAAAAATGCAAGCCGAGTTAGACAGAATGTTTAAAGAAACTGGTCATCAAAATGCATACTTTCCTCTATTTGTTCCTAAGAGTTTATTTGAAGCAGAAGAAAAAAATGCAGAAGGTTTCGCTAAGGAATGTGCCATTGTTACTCATTACAGATTAGAAAATGATCCAGAAAATACAGGTAAGTTAAGAGTTGACCCTAAAGCAAAGCTTGAAGAAGAGTTAATTGTAAGGCCTACTAGTGAAGCTATAATTTGGAGTACTTACAAAAACTGGATCCAATCTTACAGAGACCTTCCAATTCTTATTAACCAATGGGCTAATGTTGTAAGGTGGGAAATGAGAACTAGATTATTTCTTCGTACGGCAGAATTTTTATGGCAAGAAGGTCATACCGCTCACGAAACTAAATCCGAGGCATTAATTGAAGCTGAAAAAATGAACTCAGTATATGCTAATTTTGCTGAAAATTTTATGGCAATTCCTGTAGTTAAGGGATTAAAGTCAGAGAGTGAAAGATTTGCTGGTGCTGAAGAGACCTATTGTATTGAAGCTCTAATGCAAGACGGTAAAGCACTTCAGGCTGGTACTTCACATTTTTTAGGTCAAAATTTTGCAAAAGCGTTTGATGTTAAGTTTACAAATAAAGAAGGCAAGTTAAATTACGTTTGGGCTACATCATGGGGAGTTTCAACAAGGTTAATGGGTGCTCTTATTATGACGCATAGTGATGACAAGGGATTGGTTTTACCCCCGAAGTTAGCTCCATATCAGGTAGTTATTGTTCCGATTTTTAAAACTGATTCTGAATTTGATAAGATTTCAGAATTGGCTAATAAAATCATTAAAGACTTACAAGAAAAGAATATTTCAGTAAAGTTTGACAACAGAACTACTCATAGACCAGGAGCTAAATTTGCTCAACATGAATTACAAGGAGTACCTCTAAGATTAGCTATAGGCCCTAAAGACTTAGAGAACAAAACAGTTGAACTCTCAAGAAGAGACGATTTAACTAAAAGCACAATTTCTATTGATTCTATTGAAGATAAGCTACCTAAAGTTTTAGATGACATTCAACAAAGTTTATTTTTAAGAGCTAATAAATTTAGACTACAAAATACGACTAAGGTAGATTCATTTGATGAGTTTAAAGAAGTTTTAAAAAATAAAGGTGGATTTATTTCAGCTCACTGGGACGGGTCGACTGAAACTGAAAATAAAATCAAGCAATTAACAAAAGCAACAATAAGGTGTATTCCTTTAGGTAGTGATAAATCAAAAGGAAAATGTGTATTATCTGGTAAGAATTCTGATCAAAGAGTTCTTTTTGCTAAAGCTTATTAATAATTTTCTCAAAAATATCTATTAGAAGTTGCAACATTTAAAAATAGTTGTATTTTTGCACCCGCAATACTTTTATTAATATCATTGGTAGTGTTTAAAAATAGGGCCCGTTCGTCTATCGGCTAGGACGCCAGGTTTTCATCCTGGTAAGAGGGGTTCGATTCCCCTACGGGCTACTAAAATTTAAGAACAAGTATTTTAATACTTTAAAAAAAAAATTATGGCAAATCATAAATCTTCTATAAAAAGAATAAGAAGTAATGAAGCAAAACGTCTTAGAAATAAGTATCAGCATAAAACTACTAGAAATGCTATAAAAAAGTTTTGTGAATTAACAGCAAAAAAAGAAGCTG
This sequence comes from Flavobacteriaceae bacterium, assembly GCA_016777305.1. Classification (GTDB taxonomy): domain Bacteria; phylum Bacteroidota; class Bacteroidia; order Flavobacteriales; family Flavobacteriaceae; genus SGZJ01. The sequence continues at coordinate 18,598 of JADHRR010000018.1, read as the reverse complement.
TTAAATCATTACCATCAATTATTTCAATGATTGATAAGTTAGCTAAGAAAAACATTATTCATGCTAACAAGGCTTCAAATTTAAAGTCGAATATGACTAAACATATTGCATCACTTTAAAACAAAAAATTATTACACAAAAAAAACCAACAATTTTAATTGTTGGTTTTTTTTTGCATTTCACTAAAATTGAAATAATCTCTATCCATTCATTGAAATCAGAAACTCATCATTGTTAAGAGTTTGTTTAAATCTATCGTTTATAAACTCCATCGCTTCTACAGGGTTCATATCTGCTAAATATTTTCTCATTACCCACATTCTTTGGATAGTTTTAGCATCTAACAATAAATCATCTCTTCTTGTGCTAGATGATGTTAAATCAATTGCTGGGAATATTCTTCTGTTAGATATTTTTCTGTCTAATTGAAGTTCCATATTTCCAGTTCCTTTAAACTCTTCAAAAATTACTTCATCCATTTTTGAGCCAGTTTCAGTTAAAGCTGTAGCAATAATTGTTAATGAACCACCATTTTCAATATTTCTAGCAGCTCCAAAGAATCTTTTTGGTTTATGCAATGCATTAGCATCCACACCACCACTTAAAATTTTACCAGATGCTGGTTGAACAGTATTATAAGCACGAGCTAGTCTAGTAATTGAATCTAAAAGAATTACCACATCGTAACCACATTCAACTAATCTTTTTGCTTTTTCCAAAACAATATTTGCAATTTTGACATGTTCATGTGCTTCTTTATCAAATGTGGAAGCAATTACTTCACCTTTAACATTTCTTTGCATATCTGTAACCTCTTCAGGTCTCTCATCTATTAAAAGAATCATTTGATAAACTTCAGGATGATTAGCTGCAATTGCATTTGCTACATCTTTAAGTAACATTGTTTTACCAGTTTTGGGTTGAGATACAATCATTCCTCTTTGACCTTTACCTATTGGTGAAAACAAATCCATGATTCTTGTTGAAATTGTATTGCTTTTATCTGCTAGGTTAAATTTTTCTTGAGGAAATAATGGAGTTAAGTGTTCAAATGAAACTCTATCTCTAACAACTTGAGGGTCTAATCCGTTTATTTTGTTCACCTTTATTAATGGAAAATATTTTTCACCTTCTTTAGGAGGTCTTACATTTCCAAGTACAGTGTCACCTTTTTTTAGTCCAAATAATCTTATTTGTGATTGAGAGACATATATATCATCTGGTGATGATAAATAGTGATAATCGGAGGATCTTAAGAAACCATATCCGTCTTGCATCAAATCTAAAACACCTTCACTTTCAATTATTGCGTCAAATTCAAACTCAGGTTCACGATATCTATTTCTGTTGTCTTTATTGCCGTTATCTTTAGGGTTGTGGCGATTGTTGTCATGTTTTTGAGGTCTAGGTCTAGGGTTGTGCTCTGATTTAGCTTTGTTTCTAGGAACATTTTTTTCTACCTTTTTAACCTCATTGATCTGATTCTTATCATTAATAGAATCGGATTTTTTATCTAAAGCCTTTTCATCTTTAGAATTATTTTCTGTTTTTTTAACCTCGACAGGCTTTCTTAATTTGATAGGTTTTCTTCTAACTGGAGGTCTTTTAGTTTCTTCAGTCGGATTATCGGCTTGATGATCTAGTATTTTATAAACTAAATCTAATTTTTTAAGAGATTTAAATTTAGATATACTCAATTTTTGAGCTATTTCCTGTAATTCAGGTAGCTTTAATTCTTTTAATTTTGAAATTTCAAACATTTTTTGTTTTTATGTTTATTAATAATATTTAAATAGGAAATTTTTTTGAAATATAGTTTTATGAAGTAAAAATTTTTATTGCAAATAAGAAGTAGGTAATAACAATGCAATTATACAACTTATTTTTTAATATTGATTATTTTTGTCCATAAACTATTATTTTTGATTTTAATTTAAATTATTGGTTATGATTCAAAGGATACAGTCATTATATCTATTTGCAGCAGGTTTATGTTACTTTGTTTATTGGTTTTTTGGTTTAGAATGGTTTGAAAAGGGATACCCAATCATAATAGATTTCTTCAATAATGCAAAAGGGATTGATGTCATTTTAGAAATAATTTCTTTTATCCCATTGCTTATTTCTCTATTATGTCTTTTGACGATTTTATTATTTAAATCTAGGCCTTCTCAAATTAAATTATCATTAATAAATTTTAGATTTAGTCTGATCATGTGTTTATTTACTGTCTTTTACTTTTATCATTCGCTTGGTACATTAATTGATTTAATTCCTTCTAAATCTTTAGAGCTCCTCATGTATGCGGCTATTTTGAATCCTTTTTTATGTAGTTGCTTAATCTTATACGCTATAAGATTAATAAGAAAGGATGATGAACTAGTAAATTCAATAAATAGGATTCGTTAATCCCTCATTTTTTAAATTCAATCACTTCTAAGTTTTGAATTTTACTTTTCATTATTTCAAATCTAATCATAGTCCTTACTTGGTGAAATCCATGTTTACCTATTGCACCAGGATTAATATGTAAAAGATTTAATTTGTTGTCATTGACAACTTTAAGTATGTGTGAATGCCCACATATGAAAATATCTGGCGGGTTAGAATTGATTTCTTGTCTAATTCCTAAATTATACTTATTAGGATAACCACCAATATGAGTTATCCATATTTTCATATCTTCAATTTTAAATCTTAAGTTTTCAGGATATTCAGCCCTAATTTTACTATTATCTATATTTCCATGTACCGCCCTTAAAGTAGTTACTTTTTTTATTTCATCTACCACTTTTAATTCTCCAATATCACCAGCATGCCATGTTTCGTCAGATTCTTTTGCATATTGAATTATTCTATCATCAATATATCCATGAGTATCTGAAATTAAAAGAATCTTTTTCATTTTAATTTTATCAAGTTAATCTCTCTATATTTGTTTGATAACAAAAATATTAATTTGTTTTGAGATATTTCATGGATCTTTCTTATGATGGTACTAATTATCATGGTTGGCAAAATCAACCAGAAGCCATCTCAGTACAAAGTTGTATTGAAAATGCATTAAGTCTTTTAATTAAAGCTGAAACTCCGATTTATGGTGCTGGTAGAACAGATTCCGGAGTACATGCATTAAAAATGTATGCTCATTTTGATGTTACAGAGCTCATCAATACTGATAAATTATTACATGACTTAAATTCATTTTTACCAAAAGATATCTCTATCAATAATATTTATAAAGTAAATTTAGATTCTCATGCCCGATTTGATGCCTTATCCAGAGAATATGAGTACAAAATATCACTAATTAAAAATGTTTTTAATAATAATAGATGTTACTACATCAAAAATAATTTAGATATTAAATTGATGAACGACGCTTGTAAAATTTTATTAAATTATACAAATTTTAAATGTTTTTCTAAAACTAAAACAGATGTTAAAACTTATAATTGTGATTTGAAATATGCTAAATGGAAACTAAATGATAATGAACTAATTTTTACAATTAAAGCAAATAGATTTTTAAGAAATATGGTAAGAGCAATTGTAGGTACATTAATTCATGTAGGGTTAAAAAAAGTTAGTTTACAAGACTTTGAAAAAATTATAATTTCTCAAGACAGAACTAAAGCAGGACCATCAGCTCCAGCCCATGCTCTTTATTTAACTAACATATCTTACCCTAAAGAACTAACTGATAATTAATGAATAAAAAAGAAAATATATTAAATATTTATCTATTTAAGAGACTTTTAACTTTTGTAAGTCCTTACTATTATATTTTTATTTCATCATTATTTTCTGTATTTGGATTAGCTATTTTTGGTGCCCTTCGTCCTGTTGTATTGGAAAAAGTATTAGATGAAAATATTTCTCAAGGAGTAAGTGATGGATTTTTACAATTAATTTTTTTAATGGCCATACTTCTTTTATTTGAAGTTATATCAAACTATTTATTTATATATTTTGCTGGTTTGTTAGGTCAATCTGTTGTAAAAGACATTAGGGTTCTATTATATAAACATATAATTAACTTTAAAATGAAGTACTATGATAAATCTTCAGTTGGAGTGCTTATTACTAGGTCTGTTACAGATATGGAAAGAATTGCTGATATATTTGGCGAAGGTCTTTTTATGATTTTCAGTGATATTTTAAAAATGTTAATTGTTGGAATTGTTATGATTCTCATGAACTGGGAATTAAGTATTATAATTTTTTTGACTTTGCCATTAATATTATTTGCAACTAAAATTTTTCAAAGATTTATGAAAGTTGCCTTTGAGGAAGTCAGGTCAGAAGTTTCAAATTTGAACTCTTTTGTACAAGAAAGAGTCACAGGAATGAAAATTTTACAGTTATTTACTAGAGAAGAAGTCGAATTCGAAAACTTTAAAAAAATTAATGCCAGACATAAAAACGGATGGTTAAAAACAGTTTGGTATAATTCCATTTTTTTTCCAATTGCAGAAATTTTATCCTCTCTAACTCTAGGAATTATTGTATGGTATGGTGGAATTAATATCATAACTGATAATACTGCTTCAATTGGTGAGCTGACGGCATTTATTATGATGATTCCTATGATGTTTAGACCTCTTAATCAAATAGCTAATAAGTTTAATACTTTATTAATGGGAATGGTTGCAGCAGAAAGGGTATTTAAAGTTATTGATACTAATTCTAAAATAATTGATAATGGAGAAATCTTAGTAAACACGTTCAAAGGAGATATATGTTTTAAAAATGTAAATTTTTCATATGTTCCAAATACACAGGTATTAAATAATATTTCATTTAATATAAAAAAGGGTTCAACTGTTGCGATAGTTGGTTCTACTGGTGCAGGTAAAACTTCTGTAATAAATTTATTGAATCGTTTTTATGAAATTAATTCTGGTGAAATTTCTATAGATGGAATAAATATTAAAGATTATAAATTATCTAATCTTAGAAAAAATATTGGAATTGTATTACAAGACGTATTTTTATTTTCTGATTCGATATTTAATAATATTACCTTAAAAGATGATACTATTAGTTTAAATCAGGTTAAGCTTGCTGCAAAACAAATTGGAGTTCATAACTTTATTATGAGTTTACCAAATAATTATTATTATAATGTAAAAGAAAGAGGTATTATGCTATCCTCTGGCCAACGACAGTTAATTGCATTTTTAAGGGTATATGTTTCTGATCCACAAATATTAATCTTGGACGAAGCTACTTCATCCATAGATTCTAAATCTGAAATATTAATTCAAAACGCAACTGAAAAGTTGACAAAAAATAGAACCTCCCTCATAATTGCTCATAGGTTAGCTACAATTAAAAAAGCTAATAATATTATAGTGATGGATTCTGGTAACATTATTGAACAGGGCTCACATAAAGAGTTAATCAGTAATTTAGATGGTTATTATAAAAAGTTATATGATGTGCAATTTCAAGTAAAGAATGTAAGTTAATTTAAATCCTCTTTTATTAAATCACTTATAGTTTTTTGGTTATCATAAGAAATAAATTCACCATTTTTTATATAAGATATATGTCCTGTTTCTTCTGAAACGACGATAGCCAATGCATCAGTTTTTTCTGTTATACCTACAGCTGCTTTATGTCTTAACCCAAATCTATTAGGTATTTGTTTGTCATTATTAATTGGAAGTACAACTCTTGTGGCTTTTATTGTATTATTAGCTATAATAACAGCGCCATCGTGAAGAGGACTGTTTTTGAAAAAGATACTTTCAAGAATTGGTTGAGTTACTGAAATATTCATTTGATCCCCAGTTTCCAGTAAAAAATTCAAACTGTTGTTTCTTTCAATAATTATTAATGCACCAGTCTTAGATTCAGCCATATTTTGACTTGCATTGACAATAGAGTTAATATCAGTATCAATATTATCTTGATTTTTTATAAAATTGAATTTTTCTATAATAGAACCTTTTTTTGAAATATTTGCTGAACCAATCATTAATAAAAATTTTCTTATTTCAGGCTGAAAAACTACAATAAGAGCTATTATACCAACACTCATAAACCCATCAATAATTATACTCAATAACTTCATGTTCAAGAAATCTGTTATTCTCCACGTAAAGTAAATAAGTATAATTCCTATAAATATATTTATAGCTACAGTTCCTCTAAGTAGTCTATATGAAGAATATAAAAGAAGTGCAACTAAAAACACGTCTGCAAAATCAACCAGAGAAAAATTTAATATTTCTTTAAAAACATCCATTGACTGATAAATATACACATAATTATTGTTTATTAAATTGGTTTGTAATCTTTATACATTCCATAGCTTCTTTAACATCGTGAACTCTAAGAATTGTAGCACCATTTAATAGAGCTATAGTATTTAATGATGTTGTTCCATTTAAAGCAAGTTCAGGGGTGGTTTTTAGTAATTTGTAAATCATTGATTTTCTCGACAAACCTACAAGGATAGGTAATTCTAAAGATTTTAGTAAATCTAAATTTTTAAGTAAGCCATAATTTTGGTCAATATTTTTAGAGAATCCAAATCCAGGATCTATAATTATATCATTGACTTTAGCAGTTCTGACAGCTTCTATTTTTTTTGAAAAGTAGTAAAGTATATCTATTAGTAAGTTCTTGTATTTATTTTGTTTCATCATGTTGTTAGGCATACCTTTCATATGCATCATCACGTAAGGAGCATTATGTTTGTAAGCAATTTTTAATATATTAGAATCATATTCACTAGCTGTTATATCATTAATAATTGAAGCACCAGCATTTAAACATTCATCTGCTATGGTACTTCTGAAGGTATCAATAGATAAATTTGCTTCTGGAAATTCGGTAGCCAATAATTCAACAATACCAATTATTCTGCTTTTTTCTTCATCTTCAGATATATGAGTTGCTCCAGGCCTTGAACTGTAAGCTCCAATATCAATAAATGTTGCACCATCATTTAACATTTTCTCAGCTTGATTTAATATTTTTTTTTCATTGTTAAACTTGTTTCCATCATAAAATGAGTCTGTAGTAAGATTTAAAACACCCATCACTTTTGGTGATGAAATGTCAATTAATTTTCCTTTACAATTTATGTTCATTTTCATCTGTAGATTATATAAAAATTAATAACTTTTAAAAGTTTAATATTGAATGTTTGAAGTTTAAAAATATTTAAGCGAAATTTACGTAAAATTCATCTTAGTTATGCAAAATACTATAAAACAATATGATTATGTTATTAACCAGTGCAGAGATCTCTTTTCAAAGAAAATGAAAGATTATGGTTCTGCATGGAGGATTTTGAGATTATCTTCATTAACAGATCAAATATTTATTAAAGCACAACGAATAAGAGGTTTACAACAAAATGACACAAGAAAAGTTGATGAAGGTCAATATTCTGAATTTATAGGCATAATTAATTATTCAATAATGGCTCTTATTCAAATTGAGAAAGGTATTGTTGAACATCCAGATTTAAATTTAGATGAATCCTTAGATTTATTTAATAATCACAGTGAATTAACCAAATCCTTGATGGTAAATAAAAACCACGATTATGGTGAGGCTTGGAGGGATATGAGAGTTAGTTCATTGACAGATTTAATTTTACAGAAGCTTTTAAGAGTTAAACAAATTGAGGATAACAAAGGAGAGACCTTGGTAAGTGAAGGCATTGATGCGAATTACCAGGATATTGTTAATTATGCTGTTTTTGCTCTAATACATTTAAAAAAATAATATATGAAGTACCTAGTTAATATTTCGAGAATCCTCGTTGGTTTATTATTTATATTCTCAGGTTTAATAAAAATTAATGATCCTGTTGGGTTTTCTTTTAAACTTGAGGAGTATTTTGGACCTACAGTCTTTAATATTGACTTTTTACTGCCCTATGTATTGCCATTGGCTATATTTATCGTGGTTTTAGAAGTTTTATTAGGGGTATTTCTCTTGATTGGATTAAAAAAAGAATTCACTATTTATAGTCTTTTTGCAATGATAGTCTTCTTTACTTTTTTAACTTGGTATTCTGCTTATTTTAATAAGGTTACTGACTGTGGATGTTTTGGTGATGCTATTAAATTGACACCCTGGGAATCCTTTACCAAAGATGTAATACTACTAGTTTTAATCGTTATAATTATGATTGGCTTAAAGTATATTAAGCCGCTTTTTAATAATAAATTATTATATATTTTCCCATCAATTTCTTTGATTTTATGCATATTAATTGTTAATCAAGTACTATCTCATTTACCATTAATTGACTTTAGACCTTATAAAGTGGGAGCTAACATTATTGATAATATGGTGATTCCTGAAGATTCAAAAAAAGCGGTATTTAGATATGATTGGCTTTTTAATATTAATGGAGAAAAGAAAGTAATATCAACATCCGGTAATTTTCCAGATTCGGAAGGAACTTTTGTCTCTGTAGATACAGAACTTATTGAAGAAGGCTATGAACCTCCTATCCTTGACTTTTCAATGGAATTAGGAGATATTGATTATACAGATGTGCTTATGAAAGAACAAAAACTAATAATTTTTGTTTTTTATAATATTTCAAAAACAAATAACGATGCGATAGTTGGTTTGAAAGAGACTGTTGAGTTAGCTGTTATAAATGATTACAAAGTAATTGGACTTACCGCATCTGGAGAAATTGACGTTAATAGTTTTGAATCTGAAAATGACATTGATATTGATTTTTATTTTTGTGATGAAACTGCACTAAAAACCATAGTTAGATCTAATCCTGCTGCAATAAAATTACATGAGGGTACAATTATTCAAAAAACTCATTGGAATGATTTTCAAGCATTAAATTTAACTAACCTCTAAATGTACTTACTAAATAAATTTTTATATTCTATAATTACTTTATTTGGTGTTGTTACTGTTATCTTTTTTCTCTTTAGTGTTTTACCTGGTGACCCTGCACAAATGATGTTAGGTCAGAACGATAATTCAGAGCAGCTTATTAATATCAAAAAAAAATATGCTTTTGATAAACCTGTTAGTGAGCAATACTTACTTTATTTAAATGATTTGTCTCCCCTTTCAATTCACTCTAAAAATATTGATGATTATACTTTCTTGGTAAAGAATAAATATAATCACAAGACTATTTTTCAAACTAACTCAAGTGTTTTTGTTATCAAATTCCCTTATTTAAGAACATCTTTTACTAAACAAGGTAAAAATGTTAGTGAAATTATTAAAAACACACTTCCCAACACACTTATTTTAGCAATCTCTTCAATTTTTATTGCTATAGTTATTGGAATTTTATTTGGTGTTATTTCTGCACTTAATAAAGATAGATTTATTGATAATTTCATTCAATTTATTAGTACAGTAGGAATGAGTGTGCCATCATTTTTTAGTGCAATAATATTTGCCTGGGTATTTGGTTTTATTTTAAATGAATATACGAATCTAAATATGACAGGAAATATTTATGAGCTTGATGATTTTGGAGAAGAATACATATTTAAGTTAAAAAATCTAATTCTTCCATCAATTGTATTAGGAATTAGGCCACTAGCAGTTATTAGTCAACTAATGAGAAATGAATTATTAGATGTTTTGTCTCAAGATTATATAAGAACGGCAAGATCTAAAGGGCTTACTGAATACCAGATTATTAAATTTCATGCTTTAAAAAATTCTTTAAACCCAGTAATAACTGCAATTTCAGGATGGTTTGCCTCTATGTTAGCCGGTGCAGTCTTTGTTGAATATATATTTGGTTGGAATGGCTTAGGTAAAGAGATAGTAAATGCCTTAAATACATTAGATTTGCCAGTAATTATGGGTTCTGTACTTGTAATAGCTTTTATGTTTATTACAATTAATATTATAGTTGATTTCGTATATAGACTTTTAGACCCTAGAGTTAAATTAAATTAAAAAATAAAAAAATGACAAGAAAAAAAATTGTAGCAGGAAATTGGAAAATGAATAATGGTTTACAAGAAACAGAAATTTTAATAAATGAATTACTAGCAGAAACTAACCACTCTGGGTGTGAAGTTATGGTTGCGCCTTCATTTGTAAGTCTAAAAACTGCAATAGATTCTTTAAACGATAATGATATTGAAGTAGTTTCTCAAAATGTACATCAAAGTAATGATGGAGCTTATACTGGTGAGGTTTCTGCAAAAATGTTGTCAAGTATTGGAATTAAGACTACAATAATTGGTCACAGTGAAAGAAGAGAGTATTTTAGTGAAACACATGAAATATTAAAAAATAAAGTTGATATTTCACTGCAAAACTCTATCAAAATTATCTTCTGCTTTGGTGAAGAATTAAAGGACAGAAAAACTAATAATCATTTCAATATTATATCTAATCAAATTTCAGAATCTTTATTTCACCTAAGCTCCTCAGACTGGGATAATATTATTTTAGCATATGAACCGATTTGGGCAATAGGAACCGGAGAAACAGCAAGCTCGGATCAAGTTCAAGAAATGCATAGTTTTATAAGGAATTTTATTGGACAAAAATATAGCAATGAATTAGCACAAAAAATATCTATTTTATATGGTGGTAGTGTAAAGCCTAATAATGCAAAAGAAATATTTTCAATGACAGATGTTGATGGAGGGTTAATTGGTGGAGCTTCATTAAAATCTAAAGATTTCTTTTCAATCGTAAACTCATTTTAATGTCTGAGAGACTTTTTGTTTGTTATGACTTCAAAGTTGACCCCCTATATCCAGGTTGTGAAATTTTAATAGCTCAGTTAAGTCAATTAGGTTTTGATAGTTTTCAAGAAAATAATGATGGTATTTCCGCATATATTGACTCTACTATATTGTCTTCTGTGCGTGTTGAAGATATTCAAATTTTAAATTCAATTGAGTTTGATATATCCTTCGAATTTTATAATGTTAAAAAGCAAAATTGGAATATTAAATGGGAAAGTAATTTTGAACCTATTTATGTAGATAAAACTTGTTGTGTTCGAGCTCCATTTCATAAAAAAAGTAATTATAAATATGACTTAGTTATTGAGCCAAAAATGAGTTTTGGTACTGGGCACCATGAAACTACATCAATGATGATAAGCTTTATTTTAGCGAATAGTTTTTCTAATTCATCAGTCTGTGACATTGGTAGTGGTACCGGAGTTTTAGCAATTTTAGCAGAAAAAAGAGGTGCAAATAGAATTGATGCGATTGATATTGATAACTGGTGTTATTTAAATTCTATAGAGAATATCGAAAGAAATAACTCTAAAAACGTTAATGTTTACGAAGGGGAAGTTCATAAGTTAATGCAGTTTACTTATGATAACATTTTTGCTAATATTAACTTAAATGTATTGTTAGTTGATATACCTATCTATTCTACAATGTTAAATACTGGTGGACTACTTTATCTGAGTGGATTTTATAAAAAAGATATTAAAAGTATCGAAAAAGTCGCAGAAATTTCTAATCTTTCTTTGGTCGATTCTAAAGTTAAAAATCAATGGGTTGCTTTAAAATTTGCTAAAACAAATCGCTAGCTAGCACATTGTGCAAAAGAGCTGTAGCAACTTTCATTTAGATTACTTTTTTTTATTGCTCCAAAACCTCCAGCAACATCAATTAAGTTTTCAAATCCTTTTTGTTTTAGAATAGAAATAGCAATTACTGATCGATACCCACCGGCACAATGGACATAAATATCATCTTCTTTATCAATATCATCCAATTCATTTTTAATATTACTTAAGGGTATGTTTTGACTTGCTTCAATATGATTATTATTGTATTCAGAAACTTTTCTAACATCTAAAATATTAATTTTATTAACTTTTAAAGTGTCTACAAATGAAGTAGCTGAAACTGATTTAAGGGTTGATATTTTATTTTTGTTTTTCTTCCAAGTTTTAAATCCTCCTTTTAAATATCCAATGCAGTTGTCATATCCTACTCTCGAGAGTCTTGTTATAGCCTCGGTTTCTTTTTCAAGTGGGGTTATTAAAAGAATCTTTTGATTAATGTCTTTAATTAAAGTTCCAACCCATGGGGCAAATGTGCCATTTAATCCAATAAAAAATGAATTAGGGATGTGTCCATCTATAAAGTCTTTTTGATTTCTAACATCTAAAATTATTGTATCATTACTTTCTGAAAGTAATTCAAAATCATTGATTTCTAAAGGAACTAAATTTTTCTCTAAAACTGTTTCAAAATCAACATACCCCTCTTGGTTAAGTTTTACATTTAATGGAAAATATGTTGGGGGTTCAGGTAAATTGTCAGTAAGTTCTTTTATGAAAGCAACTTTTGAGAAGGAGCCATTAAGCGCATAATTGATTTTTTTTTGATTAGCTAAAGTGTCAACAGTTTCTTTCATCATATTTTTACCACAAGCTGATCCAGCTCCATGACCTGGATAAACCATTAGTTCGTCTGAAAGTGGTTTAATTCTATTGTTAACAGACTCATATAAAATGCCTGCAAGTTCCTCTTTTGAAACACCCATATATCTTTGAGCTACATCAGGAATACCAACATCTCCTAAAAATAGAGTATCTCCTGTAAATATGCTGTGATCTTTTCCGAATTCATCTTTTAGTAAATATGTAGTGCTTTCTAAAGTATGACCGGGAGTATGAATTGCTGTTAAAGTTATTTTGCCAATTTTAAACTGATCATTATCATTGGCTATTATTGCCTCAAAATCAGGATCTGCATTTGGTCCATATACAATTGATGCACCTGTTTTTTTGGCAAGGCTTAAATGTCCACTAACAAAATCAGCATGGAAATGTGTTTCAAAAACATATTTAATCTTTGAATTCGATTTTTTAGCTAATTCAATATATTCGGAAATTTCCCTGAGTGGATCAATTACTGCAGCTTCTCCATCACTTTCAATATAATAAGCTCCTTGAGCTAGGCATTTTGTATATATCTGTTCAATTTTCATAGTCTAATTTATGCAATGCAAATATAATATTCTATTAGGTAAAATAATAAATAATAATAGCTCCAATAATAAGGCCTTTAAAAAAAGAGACCCACAATGCTGTATAACTACTTATTTTCCAATAGTCTAAACTTTTTTTTACCATTTTTTTATGCCAATCGAAGAAAATCATATTTTGTAAATTTTTTTTCTAACTTTTAATATAACAATTCCTAATGAAATATATATAATTGTTTTCCAGATAGTTGTTCCAGAGCCAATAGTCATAACTGCGATACTAAATAGTTCAAGGTCTACCTCACCAGCCCATATAAAACATATAATAGCTAATATTAACATTAAAATAGATAGTAACTTTTTCATTTTTTTCATTTTATTTGAATAATCTAATTTAAGGATTAATTAATTTAGTATTTAATGGATCTAAAGATATTTCATATTGATGCCTTTGTTAGTGAATTTTGCAAAGGGAGTACCGCATGTATTGTGCCTTTGGATGATTGGCTTCAAGATATAGATCTTTTAAAAATAAGTAGAAGAAATTCTGTTCCAGAAACTGCATTTATAATTATAAAAAAAAATAAAGTACTACTAAGATGGTTTACCCCTGAGATTGAAATGGATTTATGTGGTCACGCCACTTTAGCTGCTGCACACTGCTTAATAAATGAACTTAAATATAATTCTGATAAAATTATATTTGAAACTTTAAGTGGGATGCTTGAAGTACACGTGAAAAAAAATGGATATCAATTAAACTTTCCATCTAGAATTCCTTTACAAACTACACTTCCCAATATAATAAAAAAAGCTATTAGTATTCAACCAAAATTTGTTTTAAAGTCTAGAGATTACATTTTAGTTTATGAATGTGAATCTGATATCAAAAATATTTCTGTAGATAAAAAAATATTAGATCAAATAAATCTTGACCCTGGGGGTGTATGTGTCACATCTGTAGGAAATAGTTCTGATTTTGTTTCAAGATTTTTTACACCACAATCTTCAATATTAGAAGATCCAGTTACAGGATCTGCGCACTGTTCATTGGTCCCTTACTGGGCTGCTATTTTAAAAAAACACACTTTGAAAGCTCTACAAATATCAGACAGAGGTGGATTATTAATTTGCGAAAACAAAGGAAAAAGAGTCATCATTGGTGGTAAAGCTATTACATTTTTTAAAGAAAAATTGAGTTTAAAATCAATCTTATAAAAAGTATCTGTTTTATTTGGATTTGTTCTAAATAAACATAATTTTGTCTCTTTAATAATTTAAAAATTTAATCAGATGAAAAGAGTTATAATATTTATATCGACGATTTTAGTTTTGTCAAGTTGTGGTGAGACTTCTAAGGAGTCTGATGAAATTAATTTATACAGTCAAAGACACTATAAAGTTGATGAACAACAATATGAAGCTTTTGAAAAAGAAACTGGAATAAAAGTCAATGTTGTAAAGGCTAATGCTGATGAACTTATAGAGCGTCTTAAAAATGAAGGTGATAATAGTCCAGCTGATTTATTTATTACTGTAGATGCTGGTAAACTTCAAAAAGCAAAAGATTTAGATTTACTTCAAAAAATATCTTCACCAATAATTAATCAAAATGTTGATATTGACTTAAAAGATGTTAATGGATACTGGATACCAATAACCTATAGAGCTAGGATTATAGTTTATAGTAAAGAAAGAGTAAATGTTGGTGAATTATCTACATATGCTAATTTAACCAATGAGAAATGGAGAAATAAAGTTTTAGTTAGATCTTCATCTAACGCATACAATCAAGCTTTGTTATCCTCAATTGTAGCCAATAGAGGGGAAGAAGCAGCTACAAATTGGGCTAGTGAACTTGTTAAAAATTTTGCTAGAGACCCTAAAGGAAATGATAGAGATCAAGTAAAGGCTATTACAGCTGGACAAGGAGACCTTGCTATAGTAAATTCATATTACATTGGACTTTTACTTTCATCAGAAAATGATGAAGAAATAAAAGCGGGTAATTCTGTTGGTGTCTTTTTCCCTAATCAGGGTGAAGAAGAATCAGGAAGTCATATTAACGTTTCTGGAATTGGGTTGGCTAAGAACGCTCCTAACAAAGAAAATGCGATTAAATTAATGGAATTTTTAACAAGTGAGTCTGCTCAAAAAACTTACACTAATACTAGTTATGAATATCCAGCTAATCCAAACGTAGAGCCAAACGAAATTGTAAAAAAATGGGGCTCTTTCAAAAAAGATATTCTAGATTTGAACCAATTGGGGGTTTTTAGAAATAGAGCCATTGAAATATTTGATAAATCAGGTTGGAAATAATAAAAAAAATTGTTCAATTAGAACATAAGAGATGGATTATTGGTAGTAGTTTAATAGCTTTATTCCTACTTCTACCTATAATATTTCTTTTTAGTAATATTTTTGAAATTGAACAAACCGCTTTTGTTTATTTATGGAAAAACCTTCTTTTAGATTATAGTTTTAATACATTTTATTTAATAGCTATAACTAGTTTTTTTGCTTTATTATTTGGCATTTTTCCAGCATGGTACGTTAGTAATTATAAATTTAAGTTTAGAGTATTTTTTGATATAGCTCTATTTTTACCATTAGCAATTCCAACATATATAATGGCCTTTACTTACAGCGATCTGTTAAGTTATACCGGTCCATTTCAATCTTTTCTACGAAATAATTATCCTGATCTTTCAGATATATTCAATAAGGATTATTTACAGATAGAAATTTTAGGAATTATATTAGGTTTAGCATTATATCCATATGTATATACAGCCTCCAGAGTTTCTTTTAGTCTGATTGGTTCAACATACATAAATATGTCTAAAAATCTAGGTCTTTCTTCAACAAAACTATTCTTTAAGGTTATTATTCCACTGTCAAAACCTGCAATTTTTTCTGGTTTATTTTTAGTTATTATGGAAGTTTTAAATGAATATGGGGCTGTAAAATATTTTGGTGTTAATACCTATACAACAGGAATTTTTAGAGCATGGTTTTCAATGGGGAATGAAAATACCGCCATTCAGCTTGCGTGCCTACTTATCTTTATAGTTTTTACAATTTTGTTTTTAGAAAAATTAAGTCATAAAAAATCTAAATTTTATTACTCTGCAAATTCAAAAATAGAAAAACTAAGTATTCCAACTGCTGATAAATTTATATATATATACAGTCTATGTTCTCTTCCCTTTATATTAGGTTTTTTAATACCATTTTTTTACATACTAAACAATAGTATTCTCAATATTAAAAATATTGACTTTTCCAGATTAATAGACCTTAGTCTAAACTCAATACAAGTTTCAACAATTTCGACTGTTTTAATAATTGTCACAGCATTACTATTTCTTTATGTTGAAAAAATATCTAAACTAAAATTTAACACATTTATTAGTCAAGTTACATCTTTAGGATATGTTATCCCTGGAGCTGTAATAGGTTTGGGGGTTATTTTGTTATTTACTAAAATACCATTGCTTAATTCTTATTCCTTAGTTGGATCATTCTATGTTTTAATTTACGCATATGTTTTTCGTTTTCTAGCTGTAGGGAAATCTCCAATTAAATCTAGTCTTGAAAAGCAACCTGAATCATATGATGAAACTGCTAAAACACTTGGGTTAGGACCATTTAAAATACTTCAAAGAATTCATTTTCCAATTAATAGACTTGCGCTAATAACTGCATTTATTGTTACCTTTGTTGACTTATTGAAAGAATTACCAATAACATTAATTTTAAGGCCATTTAATTTTGATACCTTGGCAACACAAACCTATGAGTTTGCTATTGAGGAGATGATGTTAGAGTCAAGTAGTTATTCGTTGGCTATTATTTTAATTGGTAGTGTTATGTTGGTTTTTTTAAAATATGTTATTAACAAACAGATAAATGCATCTTAAAGTAACTAATCTTGTAAAGTTTTATAATAAAAAAGAACCTCTTATTGAGTCTTTAAATTTCTCAGTTGAAAAGGGTGAAATTGTTTCTTTTTTAGGCGAAAGTGGAGTAGGTAAAACAACTTTCTTAAAATGTATTTCAGGTTTGGAAAATATAAATTCTGGATCTATAGTTCTAAATAACAAAACTCTTAATGATAAAGATTATTTTGTTCGACCACAGGATAGAAAAATAGGTTTTGTTTTTCAGGATTATCCACTTTTTCCTCATTTAAATTTAAAAGATAATATAATTTTTAACCTTGATAAAAAGTATATTAAAAATTTAGAATACATGTTGTCTTTGACAAATTTATTTTCTTTAGTCGATAGGTTTCCTCATGAACTTTCAGGTGGTGAGCAACAAAGAGCATGTATCGCTAGAGCATTAATTAGAGAGCCCGATTTATTGCT
Organism: Flavobacteriaceae bacterium; assembly: GCA_016777305.1. GTDB lineage: Bacteria > Bacteroidota > Bacteroidia > Flavobacteriales > Flavobacteriaceae > SGZJ01. The sequence goes on along the minus strand of JADHRR010000018.1, from coordinate 1,277 downwards.
GTTAGATGAGCCATTTAGTAATTTAGATGTAGCTATAAAGCATTCGATAAGAGATGAGATTTATCAAATTATAAAAACTACTAAAACTACGACAATATTAGTAACTCATGATATTAATGATTCTCTTAATATCGCTGATAAAATATTAGTCTTTAAAGCTGGTAAACTTCAACAATATAGCGATCCAGTTGAGATGTATTGTAAGCCAGCAAATTGCTATTGCGCAAGAATACTAGGTAATATCAATAAGTATGATATGGATACTAAGTCTTACTATATTAGACCTGAAAAGATAAATATCGTTGAAAAATCTGACATTAAACTTGTAGTAGAAAAGTCATTGTTTCAAGGTAAAGAGTATAATATTACTGCTAAGCATGGACAAGAAAATTGGAATTTATTTAGCTCTGTACCTTTCAAAAAAGATGAGGTCATTTGTGTAAGTTTTGAAAAAGAAGATTTGATTTATTTCCCACCTAATTGTCTTAACTATTTTTGATATTATTTAAAATTTAAGCTGTAAAGTTATGTAGTAATTGCGTGGTGGAGAAGGAATAATTCCAGGCCCTGGATAACCTGTTGCTCGTCTTACAAAATAATGATTGTCTAAAATATTATTTATTCCAAATTCTAATTTATAGTTTTTAAGTTTATATGATGAAGAGAAATCCAATATGTCATAAGCTGGAATTTGACCTATAACCCCACTTAAATTACTTTCAACAGAATTAGATGAATCAGTAAATTGATTAGAAAGATAGGTGTATTGAATATTTAACAAAAGATTTTTGTATCCAATTTTTGCTCCAGTTTTTATATTTAGCTTTGGGACAAACTCTAACCTCTTTCCTGTAATTCCATTGATTTCTGACTTAATATATTCTGATTCAATTACTGAAGTGTTTATAAAGTAGTTAAAAATGAAATTATTATCTCGTATAAATATTTTGTTTAGATTAAAATCTATAATGGACTCCACTCCAAAAATTACTGCATTTCCAACATTTCCTCTTTGACTTTTTATATTTCCGTCATCAGAAACGATTTGAGTAAAACCAATCCTATCATTGTAAAATAAGTGAAATAGGCTAATATCATATGCAATCAATTTTTTATTATTTCCTCTAATACCTAGATCGACTGTATATCCTTTTTCATCAGAAATATTTGGGTCTATTACAAATGCAGGATTAAAAATACTGATATCTGAAAAAGTCACAGATCTGTAATTTTGTGATGCATTAGCATACATTTCTATGTATTTATTTGGTTTAAAA
>JADHRR010000017.1:0-24490 GCA_016777305.1 Flavobacteriaceae bacterium | reverse complement strand
TCATGCATACAAGGTAATAACGAGTGGTCTTCTAATTTATTATTTGAATTTTTTTCAAAAGGAATTTCTACCCACCATCTAGAGGATTTAATACTCTTTAGAAATATTAGCTCTTGACTATCAACTAAAACAGTGAATTTCTGAAAATCTTCAACCTTTTTAAAGTTATTATCAACTATTCTACAGCTAACGCCCTCTATAAAGTACCACAATATTTGTGCGATTAACATTTCTGTAGCTTCGTCTTCAGAGGATGGTATGTATTCATATATCCCAAATGAAGAAACCTTGTTACTTATTCCAGCGTATCTTGAAACAGCGCATATTTCTTTACCATCAAATCCATTTGGTGAGAACTTTTGTTTTGAACTTAGTTCTGAAGATCTAACACTTTTAAGATCTAAAGTGACGATATTTGCATCCCTTAAAATTGGCTCGGCATTTTGTATATTATTATTTAATTCCCCTAATCTATATGGTTCAAAATATAACTTTTCCATCAAGTCTATTTCTTCTTGAGAGTTAAAATATGTTTGATACCCCAAAACAGAGTAATTAAATAAATTATGAGGTTTATCTAAAATAATCTTTCCTAAGAAACTGTTATTTTTAATAGGTTTTGATGAATCACCTAAATCAAAATTAGAATCTATATTCACAATATTTACTGTTTTTTGCAGAAAATCATAGGACCTATAATTAGCATAGGTTAAATCTTGCGTCCCACCAATAATTATAGGAATGATATTATTTTTTAAAAGATCGCTTGTAATACTTTGCATTGCTAAATAAGTGTCAGAAGCAGTATCTCCTAGTATTAAATCACCAATATCAGCAATATTTAGAGACCAATTACCAGGAAATAAATTGTAAAAAGTTTTTCTAACTTCGTTTAATGAAAAATTTTCATTTAATGAGTTTTCTGCATTTCTGTATTCATTAACTCCAAATATCACAATATCAATATTTGCTAAATCTACAGGTGAAGAATCATCCGAATAAATACTAATTCTATTACCTAAAATCAAAGATGAATTTAAGTTCACATGAGATAGAATTAAATCATCCACAGGACTTAAAAAGTTATAATTGATCATCTATTATTTTTTACTTTTAGATTTTTTTTTGGATAATTTGGCAATCTTTTCTTTAGCGTCTTCTAGAGTTAACTTTTCAATATCAAAAGTTTTAGGGAGCTCAATTTTAATCTTTCCTGATATTATATTGAATCTACCCCACCTTGCTTTTTCAACTTTAATTTTATCTTCAGACCAATCGTAAACTACTTTATCAATGTCCTTTTGAATTTTAGTTTCAATAAGTTCAACTATTTCAGCTTGAGATAAATTATCCCAATCGTATTTTTTATTGACGTTAATAAACATATTATTCCATTTGATAAATGGGCCAAATCTACCCTTCCCTTTCTGAACTGGCATATCATTATATGATGCTATTGGAGCATCAGCTTTTTGCTTTTCAACAATAATTTCAATAGATTCCTCTAAGGATACTGATAATGGTGCAACTCCCTTTGGTAGAGAAATAAATTTACTTCCATGCTTAACGTATGGCCCAAACCTACCATTATTAACAAGGATCTCATCATTTTCGTAATTTCCTAAAACTTTTGGAAGCTCAAATAAATCTAAAGCCTCCTTCAAGGTAACTGAGCCGAGTTGCATCTCAGGTGAAAGACTAGCAAACAAAGGTTTTTCTTCGTCTTCTACATTTCCGATTTGTACCATTGGACCAAATTTACCAAGTCGAACACTAACATCCCTATTAGTTTCTGGATGCACACCTAAGTTTCTTTTACCAGATTCTCTTTCAGCATTTTCCTTAACATCTAAAACAACGGGGTGAAAATCTTTATAAAATGATTTCATCATATTTGTCCATTCTTTTTTGCCTTCAGCAATTTCATCAAAATTTTGCTCAACTTTTGCAGTAAAATTATAATCTAGAATATTTTCAAAATGTTCAACTAAAAAATCTGTGACTATTATTCCTATATCTGTTGGGACTAATTTCCCTTTATCAGATCCATGCTTTTCAGTTAAAGATTTTTCTTGTATTGAATTTTCAATAAGAGATATTTGAAGATAATCTCTACTGTTTCCCTCTACAGTCCCTTTTTCAATATAACCTCTATTTTGTATTGTAGAAATAGTTGGTGCATAAGTTGATGGACGACCAATTCCTAATTCTTCTAACTTTTTTACAAGCGAAGCTTCTGTGTATCTGTATGGTGGTCTTGTAAATCTTTGAGTTGCATTAATATATTTGTTTTTAAGAGCCTGATTTATAGATAAACTTGGTAACAAATCATATTTTTCTTGATTCTCCTCATCAGTACTCTCAATATATACTTTTAAAAAACCATCAAATTTAATTATCTCACCATTGGAAACAAACAACTCGTTATGCTTGTCAGATTGAATTTTCACATTTGTTCTTTCTAAGTTAGCATCAGACATTTGAGATGAAATTGCTCTTTTCCAAATCAAATCATATAACCTAGATTGATCTCTGTCGATATTAACAGAGTTTGTTGAAAAATCTGTTGGCCTAATAGCTTCGTGAGCGTCTTGAGCACCTTTTATTTTACCTTTAAATGTTCTTGGATTTGAATACTTTTCACCATATGACTTAATAATTTTATTTTTAGCACTTTCTTTAGCATCATTAGATAAATTAACACTGTCAGTTCTCATATAGGTAATTAAACCTGCTTCATATAGCCTCTGAGCTAAGGTCATAGTTTTAGAAACTGAAAAATATAACTTTCTAGATGCTTCCTGTTGTAAGGTTGATGTTGTAAATGGAGGAGCAGGAGTTTTCTTTGTAGGTTTTTTCTCTAAACTTTTTATTGAAAATTTAGAATCAATATTATCATTTAAAAAACTTACTGCATCCTCTTTTGAATTAAAAGATTTTGAAAGTCTAGCTTTAAATGAATCACCTTCAGGTGTTGTAAATACACAATCAATTTTAAAGGATGAAACAGGGGTGAAACCAAGTATTTCACGTTCTTTTTCAACAATTAATCTTACTGAAACAGACTGCACTCTACCAGCTGAAAGACCACTTCTAATTTTTCTCCACAATACAGGAGATAATTCATAACCAACTATTCTATCTAAAACTCTTCTAGCTTGTTGTGCATCTACTAAATTGTAATCAATCTTTCTCGGATTACTAACTGCTTTTTTTATTGCAGACTCAGTAATTTCATGAAAAACAATTCTTTTGGTTTTGTTTTCTTTTAACTTTAATGAATTAAAGAGGTGCCAAGCAATAGCTTCTCCTTCCCTGTCTTCATCACTTGCTAACCATACCATTTCAGATTTACTTGCTAAATCTTTTAGATTCTTAACAACTGTTTTTTTATCTTTAGAAACCTCATATTTAGGAGTAAAGTCGCCATCTACATCAACTCCAAGTTCTTTTGAAGGTAAGTCAGAAATGTGCCCAAAACTTGATGCAACAACAAATTCTTTACCTAAAAATTTTTCAATTGTTTTTGCTTTTGCTGGTGACTCAACGATTACTAAATTCTTTGCCATATTTTAAAATTAAGAAGTACAAATGTAGAAGAAATTTTTATATATATTTTTTGAAAATTAAAAATTAGCCTTTAAATATGTTAATTTTAATATAATTCTACCTCTTGTAATCTTTCTATAATTTTTGATATGACAATTTGTCATAACATAAATTAAATACTATATTTGTAGACTTAATTTAAATTAATATTTAAATATCTGTGGAGAAATTATTAGAAGAAAAAAGACAAGGAGAAGTTTTAAAAACTAGAATTATTTCTAAAAATAGCAAGAAACTATATATAGAAAGTTTTGGATGCGCGATGAATTTTAGTGATAGTGAAATTGTTGCCTCTATTTTATCTAATAATGGATACAATACAACAACAATTATAGAAGAAGCAGAATTAATTTTAATAAACACATGCTCAATTAGAGACAAGGCAGAGCAAACAGTAAGAAAAAGACTTGAAAAGTATAATGCTCTAAAAAGAGATAACCCAAAGATGAAAGTGGGGGTTTTAGGTTGTATGGCTGAAAGATTGAAACACAAATTCTTAGAACAAGAAAAAATTGTAGATCTAGTAGTTGGACCTGATGCTTATAAAGATTTACCAAATTTATTAGAGGAAGTAGATGAAGGAAGAGATGCAATAAACGTCTTATTATCGAAAGATGAAACATATGGTGATGTAACTCCAGTTAGGCTTAATTCCAACGGAGTTTCAGCATTTATTTCCATAACTAGAGGATGTGATAATATGTGCACATTTTGTGTTGTTCCTTTTACAAGAGGAAGAGAAAGAAGTCGGGATCCAAAAAGTATTATTGACGAGCTTAATGACTTGGCGAAAAAGAATTTTAAAGAAATTACACTGTTAGGGCAAAATGTTGACAGTTATTTATGGTATGGAGGAGGGTTAAAAAAAGATCTTGTAAAAGCTTCTGAAATTCAAAAAGCAAGTTCAATTGGATTTGCAAAACTCTTAGAAATGTGTGCTGTAACACAACCTAAAATGAGAATTCGATTTTCGACATCAAATCCTCAAGATATGTCTATTGATGTTATAAAAGTAATGTCAAAATATGAGAATATTTGTAATTACATTCACCTTCCTGTTCAAAGTGGTAGTAATACAATTTTAAAAGCCATGAATAGACAACATACAAGAGAAGAGTATATAGATTTAATTAAAAGTATTAAAAAAATAATACCTGATTGTACCATAAGTCATGACATGATTGTTGGTTTTCCAAATGAAACAGAAGATGATCACAAACAAACTATTTCTTTAATGAATGAGGTGACTTATTTATTCGGATATATGTTTAAATACTCCGAAAGACCTGGAACTTTAGCAGAAAGAAAATTAGAAGATAATGTCGACGAAAAAATTAAAAAAAGAAGATTGCAAGAAATTGTTGATTTACAACAAAAACATAGTCTTATCAGAACAAAAGAGTTTTTAAATAAAAAGGTCGAAGTATTAATTGATAAACAATCAAAAAAATCTGATAAATACTGGGCTGGAAGAACAGAACACAATAAAGTTGTTGTATTTCCAAAAGAGAACTATAAAATAGGTGATTTTGTAAATGTACTTACAGAGCAATGCACAAGCGCCACATTAATAGGGAAAGCAATTGAATACTCAAAAAATAATTAATTATGGAATCAGTTCAAGCTATAAAACAAAGATTTGGAATTATTGGAAATGATCCAATTTTAAACAGAGCATTGGAAAAAGCTCTTAAGGTTGCACCAACAGAAATATCAGTTCTAGTTACTGGTGAAAGTGGTGTAGGAAAAGAAAGTATACCTAAAATAACACATCAGTTTTCACACAGAAAACACGCAAAATATATCGCAGTTAATTGTGGTGCAATTCCAGAAGGAACAATTGATAGTGAATTATTTGGGCATGAAAAAGGAGCATTTACAGGAGCTACTAATGAAAGAAAGGGATACTTTGAAGTTGCCGACGGAGGGACTATTTTTTTAGATGAAGTTGGTGAACTCCCCCTTACTACACAAGTAAGATTACTAAGGGTTTTAGAAAATGGAGAATTTATCAAAGTTGGCTCAAGTAAAGTTCAAAAAACTAATATTAGAATTGTTGCAGCAACAAATATGAATATGTTTGATGCAATAAAAAATAATAAATTTAGAGAAGACTTATATTATAGACTAAGCACTGTAGAAATTAAACTACCCGCTTTAAGAGACCGAAAAGAAGACATTCACCTTCTCTTTAGAAAGTTTTCAAGTGATTTTGCTTTAAAATACAAAATGCCATCAATAAAACTTGACAATGAGGCATTAGAATTATTGATCAACTACAATTGGAATGGTAATATCAGACAACTAAAAAATGTAGCCGAACAAATCTCTGTTTTAGAACGTGAAAGAAGTATCAAAAAGGAAACACTAATTAATTATTTACCAAATAGTCAAAACTCTAACTTACCTGCAATAATTAAAAAAGGTCAAGATAGTAGTGATTTCAGTAACGAAAGAGAAATTTTATATAAAGTTTTATTTGATATGAAAAGTGATTTAAATGATTTGAAAAAGCTAACAATGGAGCTCATGAAAAATGATAATATGTCAGAATTTCAAAAAAATAACGAAAATCTAATTCAAAAAATATACGAGCAGGACGAAGAAGTTAAAAACTATCCTATTATTGACGTAAATGATAATCAGACAAAAGAAATTAAAGACAATAATTACCAATATGTTCAAGAACTAGATTCACAAGAAACCTTATCTTTACATGACAAAGAATTAGAGCTAATAAAAAAATCTTTAGAGAGGCATGAAGGTAAAAGAAAATTAGCAGCAAAAGAACTCGGAATTAGCGAACGAACTTTATACAGAAAAATAAAACAATTTGATTTATAAATAATGAAGTATTTAAAAATAATTTTATTCAGTTTTTATTTTTGCCTTTTTTCAGGCTGTAATATTAAATACTCATTAACTGGAGCTTCAATTTCACCTGAAACTAAATCATTCCAAGTAAATTATTTTCAAAATGCAGCTGCATTAATAGAACCAGGGATTGAAAGAGATTTCACAAATAGCTTAATTGATTTATTAATAAACCAAACTAGTCTAGATTTAGTTAAATCAAATGGAGATTTAACTTATGAAGGAGAGATAACTGAATATAGAATATCTCCTACAACAGCAACAGCTAATAATACAGCTGCTCAAAACAGATTAACAATTTCAGTAAATGTTAGATTCTATGATAAAAATGACGAAGAAGCTAATTTCGAAAAGCGATTTTCTTTTTATTTTGATTATGCAGGAAGTTCTCAACTAATTGGATCTCAAAAAGATGCTGCAGTTGAAGAAATATTTGAAAGAATTACTCAAGATGTGTTTAACGCATCATTAGCTAAATGGTAAATAAAGCATAAACATGGAATTTACTAAAATACTTAAAAAACCAAATCAATTAAGTAAAAATCAAATTAGCTATCTAAAGTCTATAATTGATGACTTCCCCTACATACAATCAGCTAGAGCTATTTATCTAAAAGCATTAAAAGATTCTAACAGTTTTAAGTTTCATAGTGAATTGAAAATTACAGCAGCTTACACTTGTGAGAGAAATGTATTATTTGACTTTATTACTGACCAAAAAGAAATTGAATCTAAATCGGACTTAAATAAAGTTGATCTAACTAATAAAAGTATTGTGGAAAAGAAATCTTTTGTTGAGTGGTTAAGCATTTCAAATTTTAAACCTATTGATCGAAGCTTGAAATCCGATAAAAATCAAACTGCTAGTGATTCTATTATAAACAAGTTTATTGAAAATAATCCAAAGATTGGTCAAACTAATGATGAAATAAACTCTGAGTTTAACTACATATCTTCAAATGTGTTTAAAGAGGATGCTTTAATGACTGAAACCCTTGCAAAAATATACATGAGTCAAAATAATTTTGACAAAGCAATCCAATCTTATAATATTTTAAGTTTGAAATATCCAGAAAAAAGTAGTTACTTTGCTGACCAAATAAAAAAAATAAAAAATAAAAAATAATTACCATGGGTTCTTTTTCAATACTCTTAATACTTATAGTTATAGTTGCTTTTTTTCTAGTAGCAGTAATTATGGTCCAAAATCCTAAAGGTGGTGGACTTTCTTCATCTTTTGGCGGTGGAGGAACTCAACAGCTTGGCGGAGTTCAAAAAACTACTGATTTTTTAGATAAATCTACTTGGTTTTTGGCTATCTTTTTAATAGCATTAATTCTTGCTTCAAACTTCACGATTGATAGCTCAAACGAATCCATTGAGTCAAAAGCATTAAATACAGAGGAAGTTGATACTCAAGCTTTACCTTTTGACAATTCTCAAGATTTAAACCTTCCATTAAAAGAAGATTAAATTTTATTTAAATTTTTTCTAATATGTAAGTTTGTCAGTATTTAGCTATTGGCACAATTTATGTACTTATATTTTAAATTAAAAAACACAAAATTATGGGATTAAATATAAAACCACTTGCAGATAGAGTTCTAATAGAACCATTAGAGGCAGAAACAAAAACAGCTTCAGGATTAATCATTCCAGACACAGCTAAAGAAAAACCACAAAAAGGGATTGTTCAAGCAGTTGGAAACGGAACTAAAGAAAATAAAATGACAGTTAAAGTAGGTGAAACAGTTTTATACGGAAAGTATGCTGGAACTGAATTAAAACTGGATGGAAAAGATTATTTAATAATGTCAGAAAGTGATATTCTGGCAATTGTTTAACGATAAAAATAAATAAAATGGCAAAAGATATAAAGTTTGATGTAGAAGCTAGAGATGGCTTAAAGAAAGGGGTAGACGCATTAGCTAATGCAGTTAAAGTAACCTTAGGCCCAAAAGGTAGAAATGTAATTATCAGTAAATCATTTGGTCCTCCTCAAGTTACAAAAGATGGTGTAACTGTAGCAAAAGAAGTTGAACTAGATAATGAACTTGAGAACATGGGAGCTCAAATGGTTAAAGAAGTTGCTTCAAAAACAAATGATTTAGCAGGTGACGGAACTACTACTGCAACTGTTTTAGCTCAAGCAATTGTAAAAGAAGGGTTAAAAAATGTAGCAGCTGGAGCTAATCCAATGGATTTAAAAAGAGGTATAGATAATGCAGTTAGTGCTATTGTTAAAGATTTAAATAAACAATCAACTCAAGTAGGAAATTCATTAGATAAAATTAGACAAGTAGCCTCAATTTCAGCTAACAACGACAATACAATTGGAGATTTAATTTCAACAGCGTTTGACAAGGTTGGAAAAGAAGGAGTAATTACTGTTGAAGAAGCTAAGGGAACAGATACTTACGTAGATGTAGTTGAAGGAATGCAATTTGATAGAGGTTTTTTATCTCCTTATTTTGTTACTAATGCTGATAAAATGATTGCAGATTTAGAAAATCCATATATTTTATTATTTGATAAAAAAATATCTAATTTACAAGAGATTCTACCAATCCTTGAACCTGTATCTCAATCTGGAAGACCATTGTTAATTATTGCAGAAGATGTTGATGGACAGGCGTTAGCAACCTTAGTAGTTAACAAGTTAAGAGGGGGATTAAAAATAGCAGCTGTTAAAGCTCCTGGATTTGGCGATAGAAGAAAAGCAATGTTAGAAGATATTGCAATATTAACAGGTGGAACAGTTATTTCAGAAGAAAGAGGATTCTCACTTGAGAGTGCAGATCTAACAATGTTAGGTACTGCTGAAACTGTTACAGTTGACAAGGACAATACTACTATTGTTAATGGAGCTGGAAAAGAAAGTGATATCAAAGCGAGAGTTAACCAAATTAAAGCTCAAATTGAAACAACTACTAGTGATTATGATAAGGAAAAGTTACAAGAACGTCTAGCAAAGTTAGCTGGTGGTGTAGCTGTCTTGTATGTTGGTGCTGCTAGTGAAATTGAAATGAAAGAAAAAAAGGACAGAGTTGATGATGCTCTTGCCGCTACTAGAGCTGCTGTAGAAGAAGGTATTGTTGCTGGTGGTGGTGTTGCTTTAGTTAGAGCAAAAGCAGTGCTAGAAAAATTAAATGGAGAAAATAATGATGAGCTCACAGGAATTCAAATAGTTTCTAGAGCAGTTGAATCTCCAATAAGAACAATAGTTGCTAATGCTGGTGGAGAAGGAAGCGTAGTTGTAGCTAAAGTCTCAGAAGGAAAAAAAGACTTTGGTTATGATGCTAAAAAAGAAGAGTATGTTGACATGCTTAAAGCTGGAATTATCGATCCTAAAAAAGTAACAAGAATTGCACTAGAAAATGCTGCTTCAGTTGCTGGAATGATTCTTACAACAGAATGTGCATTAGTAGATATTAAAGAAGAGTCTGCTGCAGCTCCAATGCCACCAATGGGTGGTGGAATGCCAGGAATGATGTAAAAATCACTTGACTTTAATTAATAAAAAAAGGCACTCTTCTATGAGTGCCTTTTTTTTGTCATGGTTAAACATTTACCAAATCCTTACCCTATTTTCGGGAGCTATATACATATTATCTCCTTCTTTAACTCCAAAAACTTCATAAAACGCATCAACATTTTTAAGTGGTTGAGTTGCCCTATTATAGCCTGGAGAATGAGGATCAGTTGTGATTTGACTTCTCAAGGCATCTTCTCGGATCAATGTTCTCCAAACTGTTGCCCACGACATAAAGAAACGCTCTTCCGCTGAGAATCCATCAATTGGTTCAGGTCTTCCATTTTCCTTAATATGTAATTGTAAGCCATCATATGCCCCAAGAACACCTCCTAAATCTCCAATATTTTCACCAAGTGTGAATTTTCCATTAATAAATACTCCGTCAAGGACTTCCAAAGAACTATACTGTTCTGCTAAGGCATTTCCTCTTTTTTCAAATTCTTTTAAATCGCTTTCTGTCCACCAATTATTCACATTTCCATCACCATCAAACCTTGCACCAGAGTCGTCAAAAGCATGGGAAATCTCATGACCAATAACGGCTCCTATTCCTCCATAATTTACCGCTTCATCAGCAGTATAATTGTAAAAAGGTGGTTGAAGAATTGCTGCTGGAAAAACTATCTCATTATTTAATGGATTAAAATAAGCATTAACAGTTTGAGGAGACATCCCCCATTCAGATTTATCAACAGGCTCACCAATTTCTGAGATGTTTTGATTAAAATTCCATTTTGAAACAGCAAACATATTTTCAGCAAAACTATTTCCTTTATTTATCTCCAGTTCAGAATAATCTTTCCATTTATCTGGATATGCAATTTTAACTGTAAACTTATCAAGTTTCTCAATAGCTTTAGTTTTAGTTATTTCACTCATCCAATCAAGGTTCTGAATTCTAATTTGAAAAGCTTCTATAACGTTAGCAATCATTTTTTCAGCTTTTAACTTAGCTTCAGGAGGGAATTTTGCATCTACATAAAGTTGACCAATTGCTTCACCTACACTAGAGTTAACAGTACCTAAAGCTCTTTCTTCAGCTGGCCTTTGAGCTTTAGAGCCATAAAGCCTTTTACTGTAAAAATCCCAGTTTGTTTTTTCTATTTCCGTTGTTAAATAATTAGCTGAATTATCAATTGTAGACCATTTCATTAAAGTTTTTAAATCATTTATTGAAGTAGTTTCCAAAACATTATTTAATTCTTTCATGTACTTAGGCTGCATTACAAGAACCTGATCTAGAGATTTTTTAATTCCCAAGTCTAAAACTAATTTATTCCAGTTCATGGATGGGGTAAGAGATTCTAATTCGTCTATAGTCATAGGATTATTAAAATTTCTTATATCTCTACTTTCAACTTTATCTAATCTTGGTTCAGCAAGTTTAGTTTCTAAATCAAGAATTAAATTTGCTGCATTGTCAGCGTCCGTATTGTTATAACCAATAAATTGAAACATTTTTGAAACATGTTTCAAGTAATCCTTTCGAATATCTTTAGTTTTATCATCTTGATCAATATAGTAATCACGTTGTAGTCCTAATCCACCAGGAAAAACCCATGCGGTGTTTACACTACTATCATTCAAATCTGGGTTTGCTCCTATACCTGCAAAGGGAGCTGAGACTCCTGTAATTGTTGCATATACAGTTTGTAATTCATCAATGTTTGTTATACCTTCTATAGCATCTAATAAATGTTGAATTGGTTTTATTCCAGCTTTATTTCTTGCGATTGTGTCAAGCTTTGTTTCAAAAATTAACAATGCTTTCTTTTGATCAGAACCTTCTTTATAATTATCATTTATTTGTGCAGTTTTAATTATTTCAAGCACGTCTTGTCTAGTAGTTTTTCTTAATACACCAAACCCGCCCCATCTTGATTCATCATCAGGAATTGTGTTTGTTTTCATCCAATTTCCATTTACATAATTATAAAAGTCGTCTTTTGGATCAACACTAGTATCCATGTTTTCTAATATTATTCCTGGAATTTTTTCATTTTCTGTTTTAGAATTTTGACAACTATTAAACAATAAAAGAGTTGAGCATAAAATTATAGTCTTTACTATTTTCATGATTTTTATTTTGATTTAGAGATTGATATTTTATTGGTGATTTTTTACTACAACAGGATCTCTATATTTACAACAAGGATCTAAGCTATTGTATGCCTTATCAGTCGCTGTCACTTTTTCGGTGTCATGCCCTATTTCTGCAATAGATTTATGTATATCGTTTAATTTAATTTTTTTTTCATTATAAATTAAACTAATCTGGCTAGTATTCATATCCCATTTAGAAACCTTAACACCTTTTAACTTAATGGTGGTAGTTTCAATTCTAGACTTACACATCATACAAACTCCGTCAACTCTAAAATTTGCTTTTGCATTGGAGTTTTGATCGATAGTAGATAGTGAAATTAAAACTGAAATTAATATATATTTTATCATCTTTAGTAAATTTTAAATCTTAACCCTGCGTAATACATACTTCCAAATATTGGCCCATAAACAAATGTAGTATCAAAACCTTGGCTAAATGGATTTTCGCTCATAAATATAGGTTTTTTTTGTTTTGTATTAGTTAAATTTTCAGCTCCAACATAAAACTCAAATTTTTCTGAAAAAACTCTTGTTAGTTGAGAGTTAACAGTTGTAAAATCTGGCGTAGGTGCTTGATAGATCGGTATAATTGAAGTTGTATTTACAGGAATTCTATTGGGATATCTTTGCTCTCCGATCCAATTAAACGTCGTGTCAAATTTCCACTGAGATTTGTTTTCATTGATATTTGAGTTAACAGAAAAATTTAAAAAAATACGTTCTTTTGGGGTCATCGGTTTTCTCAAACTTCCAGAGTTATAATCTGTTTTGACATCATATGATTTGTAAGCTAATTTTAAGTCAATGTTTTCACTGATGTAATAATTAAATTGAGATTGAAAACTAGAAGCATAACTCTTACCATCTAAATTATAAAAACTAATTTCAAAGGGGTTTTCCCAATCTACAATAACTTGATTCGTGAAATTCGTGTAGTAATAATCAAAAACTAATTCAGCCTTATTGTTAAATAAATTAAAGTTTTGTAAAAATGACACTCCGTAGTTCCAAGCATCTTCAGATTTCAAATCATCTGTTGGTAATATAATCTCTCTTGTTGTAGCAAATAAATTTTGATTTTCAGCAAAAATATTGGCCATTCTCTTCCCCCTACCAAATGATAATCGAATTACTGACTTTTCAACAGGAGTATATCTTAAATGAAATCTAGGCGTTAAAAATGTTCCCATTTTATTATGCTCATCAGCTCTAATTCCAGCAGTAAGATTTAGATTATTTAAATTATCAAAATTATATTCAAAAAATGCACCAATAGAGTTTTCTGATCTATCGTTATTAATGAATTCTGTTGCATATTCATTAGGTGAAATAAGTGATGAATAAAAATGTGCATTTACAACATTTTCTTTGTAAATGTCAGAACTAAAGTTTAAACCAGTTTTAATCTTGTGTCTTGTATCACCAATAATAGAATTATAAATAATATTTGAAAAAATACTACGATGGGATATATCATACTGATTAAGTCCAAAATATGAATTTTGACTATGATCGCTGTAAGCAAATTGAAACCCTACAGTTTGATAAGTAATCTCAGGGTTAACGTAGCCAAACTTGATAGATGTATCAAACCTTTCAGTATTAACTTCACTTCCCCAATAATTTGTTGTAAGTCTATGTAATTCAGGATCAAAATCCATCTCGCCGGACTGTTTCTTATCCTCTAAATACCTAAAATTAAAAAAACCGACTAACCCTCTCTCTAAATCGGTGTATTGCCATCTGTTTAAAAAATTTATTTGATTTGATAAAGGAGTGTCTAAAAATCCATCAGAATTATGGTCACTAGATTGGTCGTTAGAATTTAAATGAAAATATAAGCCCGTACTTAATTTCTTTGAAATTTTAGTGTTAAAATGTGTGTTTAGCTCAAACTTACCCATATCATTAAGGTATGTATTGAAAAACAATGGGAAATCTGAATTAGGTTTTTGCAATTCTGCATTTATTTGACCTGAAATACTTTCATAACCATTAACAACTGACCCAGCTCCTTTTGTTATTTGAATAGATTCAACCCAAGTTCCTGGTATTAAACTTAAACCATATACTTGTGAAGCTCCCCTAATAGTTGGGATATTCTCTGTGGTAATTAGAATATATGGGCTAGTTAAACCTAACATTTGTATTTGCTTTACTCCGGTAATTGCATCTGTAAAATTTACATCAATTGAAGGATTTGTTTCAAAGCTTTCAGATAAATTACAACATGCAGCTTTTAACAACTCCTCAGAACTAACATTAATTATGTTTTGAGATGTCAAGTAAGAAACCGAGGAAGTCTTAGAAATGGCCTTGATATTAACGGCGTCTAAAGTAGATTCTGGTTTTAGGTAATGTTTAATAAAATTTTGATTTTTTATATCAATAGTGTCAGATTTAAATCCAACATAGCTTATTATAAGGTTATTGTAATTACCAGAATTAGAAATAGTGAATTCACCATCCAAATTTGTAACAACTCCCTCTGCTGTATTCATCCAATAGACATTAGCTCCAGGCAATACTATTTCAACATCATCTGAGCTTTTCTCAAATACAATTCCTGAGATATTAGCCTGAGAAATTAGTACAAGTGGAATAAAAAATATTATGTTTGTTAATAAATATTTCATTATGATTTTAAATTTAATTCAAAATTAAACTTAAATAATTTAATTAATTTAATTTTAACATTTTGTTGTGCAATTATTTACAATTTAATATGCAAACTTTAATATGAAAATTATAAAAATTCCCTTTTTATTAATCTGGCGTAGCTGGTTTTATATCATGATATTTGTAACTGTAGTTATTATGTCTCCTTTGTTATTTGTTTTAACATTAAAGGAAAAATATTATCCAATGTTATGGAAATTGGTAAGAGTTTGGTCTAAAATGCTGATTTATGGAATGGGTTTTCGTTTAAACTTTAAATTTGAACAAGAAATTGAACCAAATAACAGTTATATGTTTTGTCCAAATCATGGCTCGTTAATGGATGCTTTTGTTTTAGTAGCTTCATCTAAAAACCCAATTGTTTTTGTTGGTAAAAAAGAATTAGAAAAAATACCAATATTTGGTTTTTTTTACAAGAGAATTGTCATCATGGTAGATAGAAGTAGCGCTGATAGTAGAAAAAAAGTATATGAAAAAGCAAAAAAATGGCTTAAAAACGGAACAAGTATTGGGATTTTTCCAGAAGGACTAGTTCCTACAGAGGATGTTATATTAGCTCCTTTTAAAAACGGTGCCTTTAGTTTAGCTATTGAGCATCAAATACCAATTATACCTCAAATTTATTATGATTGTAAACGCCTATTTTCCTGGGACTTTTTAAAGGGTGGGCCTGGAATCTTTAGAGTAAAGCAATGTAATTTTGTTCATACAAAAGGTTTAAAAAGCAGTGACTTGGATAATTTAAAAGATAAAATGTTTTCTATAATTTATGAAAATCTTTTAGCAGATCCAGATTACATGAGAGACACTAATAATTCAAGAAAATAAATAGATCACTTATTAATTAATTATTAGATGTTAATAAGTGGATGATTTAGTTGAAAAAAACATTTCTATTTACAATAAAATAATCTGATGGTCTTCATTAAATTCATAAATTTGAACTTATAATAAATTTTTGAAAAATGAAGGAAATCAAAATAAAATCTGCATTAATATCTGTCTTTAATAAAGATGGTTTAGAACCAATAATTAAAGAATTAGATAATCAAGGAGTTATTATATATTCCACTGGAGGTACACAGAAATTTATTAATGATTTAGGTGTTAAAGTGATTAGAGTTGAAGACCTAACATCTTATCCGTCAATTTTGGGTGGTAGAGTAAAAACTCTTCATCCCAAAGTATTTGGAGGAATTCTAAACAGACAAGATAACGAAAGTGATAAAAAAGAATTAATAGATTTTGAAATTCCTCAAATAGATTTAGTAATTGTTGATTTGTATCCATTTGAAGAGACTATCAGTTCAGGAGCATCCCATTCAGCCATAATTGAAAAAATTGACATCGGTGGTATTTCACTTATTAGAGCAGCTGCAAAAAATTATAAAGACGTAACATGTATTTCATCAAAAGATGATTACAAGCTATTTTTAAATATTTTAAAAGAAAAAAATGGTGTTCTATCAAATAGAGAAAGAAAATTATTTGCTTTAAAATCATTCAATATATCATCAAATTATGATACTGCAATATTTAATTACTTTAACTCAGAAAATGAAGTAACGTCATTAAAAATTAGTGATAATAATGCCAAAACCTTAAGGTATGGTGAAAATCCACACCAAAAAGGTTTTTTCTATGGAGATTTTGATAAGGTATTTGATAAAATTCATGGTAAAGAATTAAGTTACAATAACTTATTAGATGTAGATGCAGCGGTAAATTTAATTCTTGAATTTAAAAATGAAAAACCAACATTTGCTATACTAAAACATAACAATGCATGTGGGATTGCAACAAGAGAAAATATTAAACAAGCTTATATTGATGCACTGGCTGCTGATCCAGTATCTGCTTTTGGAGGAGTTTTAATTAGCAATTCAGAAATAGGGACAGATGTAGCAGAGCTAATAAATGATTTATTTTGTGAAGTTGTAATTGCTCCAAAATTTTCTGAAAAATCATTAGACATTTTAAAACAGAAAAAAAACAGAATCATCTTAGCTTTAAAAGAATTTAATGAGCCTGAGTTTATAATTAGGAGTTGTTTAAATGGTTATTTATCTCAACAAAAAGATAAACATACCGACAGTTTGATAGATTTCAAATTTGCAACAGAAACTAAACCAAGTGACGAGCAAATTGAAGATTTATTATTTGCTTCAAAAGTTTGTAAAAACACCAAATCAAATACAATCGTTTTAGTGAAAAACAAGCAACTATTAGCTAGTGGAACTGGTCAAACAAGTAGAGTTGATGCTCTTAACCAAGCAATTCACAAGGCAGTAAGTTTTAAATTTAATTTAAATGGAGCTGCCATGGCTAGTGATGCATTTTTTCCTTTTCCAGACTGTGTAGAGATTGCAAATAAAAATGGAATAAATTCAGTGATTCAGCCTGGAGGATCCATAAAGGATAACCTAAGTGTTGACTACTGTAATGAAAATAAAATACCAATGGTTTTTACTGGATTTAGACATTTTAAACATTGATGAAATATTTTATTTTATTGTTAAATATTTTATCAGATTTTACGTATATTAGATATGAATAGATTTACTTACTTAATTTTTTAATAAATGTCCTTTTTTGATTTTTTAACTGAAGAGATTGCAATAGATTTAGGTACTGCAAACACACTTATTATTCACAATGATAAAGTTGTAATTGACAGCCCCTCTATTGTAGCTCGTGATAGAGTTTCAGGAAAGATAATTGCTGTTGGTAATGAGGCTAACTTAATGCAAGGGAAAACACATGAGAATATCAAAACAATTAGACCATTAAAAGATGGTGTAATCGCTGATTTTGATGCTTCTGAACAAATGATAAGTTTATTTATTAAAAGTATACCTGCTCTTAAAAAAAAGTTTTTTTCTCCAGCATTAAGGATGGTTATTTGTATTCCGTCAGGAATAACGGAGGTAGAAATGAGAGCTGTTAAAGAATCTGCAGAAAGAGTAAATGGTAAAGAGGTTTATTTAATTCACGAACCAATGGCTGCAGCAATTGGAATTGGAGTAGATATAATGCAGCCAAAAGGAAATATGATTGTTGATATTGGTGGTGGAACAACAGAAATTGCAGTTATTGCTCTAGGTGGAATTGTTTGTGACAAGTCTGTTAAAGTTGCTGGAGATGTTTTTACCAATGATATAATATACTACATGAGAACTCAACACAATCTTTATGTTGGTGACAGAACAGCAGAAAAAATAAAAATACAAATTGGTTCCGCTACTGGTGATTTAGATGTTCCACCGGACGAAATGAGTGTTCAAGGAAGAGATTTACTTACAGGAAAACCTAAACAGGTTCAAATTTCTTTCAGAGAAATTGCCAAAGCATTAGATAAGTCTATATTAAGAATTGAAGACTCTGTAATGGAAACATTATCACAAACTCCACCAGAATTGGCAGCAGATATCTACAATACTGGAATTTATTTAGCTGGAGGAGGATCAATGTTAAGAGGTCTCGACAAAAGGCTTTCTAAAAAAACAGACTTACCAGTATACATAGCTGAAGATCCTCTGAGAGCTGTTGTTAGAGGCACTGGGATTGTTCTAAAAAACTTGCCTAAATACAAAAGTGTATTGATAAAATAAGATTAACTTATGCGTCAAATCATAGATTTTTTAGTTAGAAATAAAAATTTCATTTTATTTCTGAGTCTTTTCTGTTTTTCTCTAATTTTAATATTCTCAAATAGTAGATATCACAATAGTCTAGTTTTAAACTCTACTAATAGTATTTCGGGAAATATATTTGAAACTACTAGCTCTATTTCCTCATACTTTAAACTAAAAAGTGAAAATGAAAGTTTAAATAAAGAAAACACATATCTAAAAAAAATTATATATAACTACCCTGGAATATCCAATGATGGTTTAAAATATGAGGTTTTCAATTCCAAAGTCATAAAAAATAGTTATAGTTTAAACAATAACTACTTAACAATTAATTCAGGAAATATAGACAGTATTGCGGAAGATATGGGAGTAGTATCTAATAAAGGAATAATTGGTGTTACAGACAGAATTTCAAAAAACTATAGCAGAGTAATTTCAATTCTAAATACAAAACTAAATTTAAATGCAAAACTTAAAAAATCGAATCATTTTGGGGTTTTAAATTGGAACGGAATGAGTAATTCCACAATTCAGCTTATGGATTTACCAAAACAAACTAAAATAAATATTGGAGACACCATTATTACAGGTGGTAATTCATTTATTTTTCCAGAAGGTGTATTGATAGGTAATGTTTTATCTTATAAACTAGATGATACACAAAACTATATTGAAGCGGAGATAAGTTTATTTAATGATATGACCAATATTAAAAACGTTTACGTGATAAAGAATAATCATTTAGCAGAACTTAAGAAACTCAATGAATAATATCACTAGAAATATCTTAACGGCAATTTTACTAATTATTTCACAAACAATAATATTTAACAACATAAATTTATTGGGTTATTTAAATCCCTTTGTATACATAATTTTTGTTGCATATTACCCTATAAAAAATGACAGACTTTTCTTTATTTTCATTTCATTTATCATCGGTCTTTTAATCGATATTTTTAGCGATACTCTTGGGTTACACGCAGCAGCATCAGTAACAATCGCATATTTAAGACCTTCTGTATTAAAGATTTCCTTTGGGTTGGCATATATACATCAAGTTATAAAATTTAAAAACATTGATTTTAAAAATAAATTAATATACCTCTCTTTGCTAACTCTAATGCATCACACGGTTTTATTTAGTCTTGAGATTTTTAACCTATCTAAAACATTATTTATTTTTGACAGGGTAATTATGTCAAGTGTTTTTACAATTACTTTATGCATTTTATTTAGCTATCTCTTTAAAACAAATGAAAGATGAGAAAATCTCTTCTATATTTTTCAGTAATTTTTGTTGGAATTTTATTCATTTCAAGACTGTTTTATCTTCAAGTTTACTCAAATAAAGAATATGACATATTTGAAGATAATGCAATAAGGAAAGTTTTTACATACCCAAAAAGAGGATATATTTTTGATAGAAACAATAAATTATTAGTTTCTAATCAACCTTCTTATGATGTAATGATAATTCCAAGAGAAGTAAAAACATTTGATACAATTGAATTTTGTAATCTACTCAAAATAGATAGAGATTTTTTAATTAAAAAATATAATAGGACCAAAAACTATTCCCCTAGAATTCCACAGGTATTTTTAGCTCATTTATCAAAAGAAGATTACGGGTTTTTATCAGAAAAAATAAGGAAATTTGAAGGTTTTTATATTCAAAAAAGAAATTTACGTGAGTATAATACTAACATTGGTGCTAATGTTCTTGGTTATATAGCTGAAGTGAATAATTCAATTATAGAAAAGGATGATTATTATTTAATGGGGGATTTAATTGGTAAACAAGGAGTTGAAATATCTTATGAAGAAGAACTTAGAGGAATTAAAGGAATAAAGTTCATTCAAAAGGATAGGTTTAACAGAGATGTTGGAAGTTTTAGAAATGGTGAACTAGATATTATTCCTATTGCTGGAAAAGACCTAACTATTACAATAGATTCTAAATTGCAAGACTATGGTGAACAATTAATGAATGGAAAAAAGGGAGGCATAGTTGCTATTGATCCCCGAAATGGCGAAATACTTAGTCTAGTTTCTGCTCCATCTTATAATCCAAACTTATTGATTGGGAGAAATAGATCTAAGAATTATATGGATTTATACAGAGATAGTATCTATAAACCCTTAATAGATAAAAGTCTCTTAAATATGCATGCCCCAGGATCTCCATTTAAAATTTTAGTGGGGTTGTCAGCTTTACAAGAAAAAGCGATTACAGAAAATACGTCAATATTTTGCAACAATTACTACCAGTATGGAAAAGAAAAACGAACAATGCAATGCCATTGTGGTGGTGGCTACAGAAACTTAAGCAATGCATTATCATTATCATGCAACTCATATTTTGCTAATGCATATAGAAAAACAATTGATACTAAGTCACCCACTAAAGAAACATTCAATAACTGGAGTAATCAAATGAAGAGCTTTGGTCTTGGTGAGTACTTAAACAATGATCTTTCAGTGGGTAAAAAAGGAATTATTCCAGATTTCGAATTTTATAATAAATGGTATCCAGATTTTAAATGGGGTGCAACAACAACTTTATCAAATTCTATAGGTCAAGGTGAAGTTTTAGTTACTCCTATTCAGCTGGCAAACATGACCGCTGCAATAGCAAACAAAGGTTATTATTATACTCCACATATTATAAAAAAAATTGAGGGTTCAGAAATTAATTCAAAATTTAGAACTAAAAATTATACTTTAATCGACAGTACACATTTTGAACCAATAATTGAAGGCTTAAGTAAAGTATATAAATCTGGAACTGCAAAGTTTTTACAAGTTCCTGACATCGAAATTTGTGGTAAAACAGGGACGGCTGAAAATTTCACAAAAATAGATGGAAAAAAAACTCAATTAACAGATCATTCTATTTTTGTAGCTTTTGCTCCTAAGGATAATCCAACTATAGCAATATCTGTACTGGTAGAAAATGGTTATTATGGATCAAGATGGGCAGGAAGAATAGCCTCGTTAATGATTGAAAAATATATAAAAGGAGAGGTTACTTTAAAAAAAATGGAACAATTAGTAATGAATAAAAGTTTAGATGAAGAATATCAAAATCCTTTTCTTGGTAAGCCTTTTAAAATAAATCAATAATGATTGGCGATAGAAAAAATGTATTTAAGGTTGACAAAGTTTTAGTGTTATTATACATACTTCTTGTTGGCTTTGGCTGGGGGAATATTTTTTCTTCTAGTTTATCAGGGAATATTGATAGTATTTTTAACTTAAATGAACTCTACGGAAAACAAATAGTATTTATTTTACTTTCATCTGTTTTAATACTTGTTACCTTAAGTATTGAGGCTAAGTTTTACGAAAGATTTGCAAGTATATTTTATTTTATTTCTATATTATCATTAATTGGTCTATTTATTTTTGGCAAGACTGTTAATGGATCCACGTCATGGTACGGTTTAGGTTCTTTTACAATTCAACCTAGTGAATTTGCAAAAGTAGCGACTTCATTAGCAGTTGCTAAATTCATAAGTGATTTACAAACAAATATTAAGCTTTTTAATCATCAAGTTAAATTACTTGTAATAATATTTCTCCCTGCAACTTTAATAATATTACAAAATGACACAGGTAGCACACTGGTTTATTTAGCTTTTTTCTTTGTATTGTTTAGAGAAGGAATACCAAAAATATATTTATATTCAATCAGCCTATTATTTTTGCTAGTTGTTTCTACAATTAAATTTTCGTTATCAACTACATTTTTAGTTTCGTTTATAGTTTTATTCTTAAGCTACATTAGAAGCAAAAAGAAAAGAAACTCATTACTTAAACATATAGGCGTATTACTTATTGCTGTTACATTGTCTACTAGCATAAATTATTTTTATAACAATGTAATCAAACAACATCAAAAAAACAGAATTAGTCTATGGCTAAGGCTTGAAAACAATCCAGAGGAAATAGAGAAAATGAAAAGGACCATTTTGTATAATCTAAACGAATCTGAAAAGGCTATTAGCTCAGGAGGTTGGACAGGAAAAGGCTACTTGGAAGGAACAAGGACCATTGGCAAATTTGTTCCTGAACAACAAACAGATTATATTTTTAGTACAGTTGGGGAAGAGTGGGGATTTCTTGGAAGTAGTTTTATAGTGATCTTATTTATATTACTATTACTTCGGGTACTTCATTTATCTGAGCTTCAAAAAAATCAGTTTAGTAGAGTTTAT
This sequence comes from Flavobacteriaceae bacterium, assembly GCA_016777305.1. Lineage (GTDB taxonomy): Bacteria > Bacteroidota > Bacteroidia > Flavobacteriales > Flavobacteriaceae > SGZJ01. The sequence continues at coordinate 1,832 of JADHRR010000017.1, read as the reverse complement.
GGTTATTCAGTTGCTTCAATACTGTTTTTTCATTTTTTAGTAAATATCGGTATGGTAATGGGTTTAGTTCCAACAATTGGAATACCCCTTCCATTTTTTAGCTATGGTGGATCTAGCTTGTGGGCATTTACAATATTACTCTTTATTTTTATAAAATTAGATTCAAATAAGCTAAATGAATGGTAATTTAGTTTTGTTTTAAATTTAACTTTTCGGCAAAATAATCACAAAAATCTTTCATCGTAGAAGTCATCTTTTCATCTTGTGTTGCACGATTGAAAGTATCACTCATTGCAACTAAAGTTTGATGAAAGAAAATTTTCATTTCATCTAATGGCATTTCTTTAGTCCAAAGATCAATTCTTAAGCTTTCTTTTTTTTCTGAATCCCAAACAGATAAAAATAGAGCTTTAGATTCTTTATTTTTTATATTTCCGTCTTCTGCGGACCATGATATCTTTTCAGGAATTTTATTTTCGTCTAAATCAACGGAGATTTCAATCTTGGAGTTTCTATCATTCATAATTACTTGGTTTATATTTTGAATTGTTATAAATATACATTGGGTCATATTGAATTAATTCATTCAAACTTGATGAATTAACTTTCATAAAAGATTTGACAATTTTCCAACCGATAAACTTTCCAATCATGCTTGGAGAATCATTATCTATAGATAGATAAAATTTTGAAAATGGTGCCAAATTTATAAATCTATTATCTAAATTATTATCACTACTAAATAAATATTCATTTTCAATAAAATTAGCCCATATATCTTTTTCATTTTTTAATGCCCATGAAAAATCTTGATTTGTATAACCAATTATCTTTGAATCCTCAACGTCTGTTAACATAGAGCTTGTAAATACTAATATTTTTCCATGATTAATTATTTTTTCTATAAAAGTATAATTATCTGCTTTCACTTTTGAAACAACTGAAATAGCATATTCTTTGGCGATATCAATTACAATATTTTCTTTGTTAAATGAGCTTTTAATGTAGTTTGGAAATGAAGAATAAAAAAAATGATTAGCGCCCAGATAATTATCTAATCCAATTAAAAGAAGTGAGTCTGTTAAAATTATTTTCTTTCTATAATCAACGTCTGTAGTTAGAGTAATTAACCTAGGTATTTTATATTCAGTGTCATAGTCTAAATAATTATTATAAAAACTTTCAATCTCATATTTTTGCTCTGAAAAATCACCAAAAGAGAAATTGACTTCATTGTAAAGTTGATTTTGAATAGTATCCTTTAAACGGTCAATCCATACTTGATCATCATACTGAGGAGGGAATAAAAAAGAAAACTTTTCTTTTACTTTGTTAAGGTTGTTTGCATTACTATTAAAAAAAATATCTTCGAATCGTTCTATTTCTACTTTAACATTTGGAGTATTAACATTATTACAACTTAATGTTAAAAAAATAATTAAAAAGATTAAAAATTTATGCACAGATAATAACTTTTATTAATGATTTAATATATATTTTTGTACTACAAATGTAAGGTTCTTATTACATAAATAGTATATATTTTATGAAAACGGAGAAAGTTTCAGATTTTATAGTTGAATGGTTAAAAAATTATGCTCAAGCCAACAAAATATCAGGTTTTGTTGTCGGCATTTCTGGTGGAATAGACTCTGCTGTTACTTCCACTTTATGTGCTAAAACTGGACTTGAAGTAATATGTATTGAAATGCCAATTAAACAAAATGACGAACATGTTTCTAGAGCTAAAAATCACATAAAGAATCTTCAATTAAATTATGATAATGTTAGTGGTAGATTAGTAGACTTGAATTCTGTATTTGACTCATTTC
>JADHRR010000016.1:0-24552 GCA_016777305.1 Flavobacteriaceae bacterium | reverse complement strand
CCATCACCATCTGTATCTGTATCATCATCAAGCAAGGTTAATACTAACTGTGTATTATTTGATAGAAGGTAGTTACTATTTGTTATTAAATCTATAAAGATCCCTTCTGGACTTTCAATTTCATTATCTTGAATGGCAGAAATAGTTACTGAGCCAGTAGTACTTCCATTATTTATTAAAATATTATCAGAACTAACTGAATAGTCAGAATTTATAGCAGCCGATCCAGAAAATTGTAATGGTATAGTTATATCATTAGAAACAGATCCGTTTAAAGTAGCTGTAATAATAACCGAGCCATTATCTTCAGAAATAGTTTGGTTTTCCAACTCTATCATTACTGCTGGAAGTATATCTTCTGTATCACATGACTGAATTCCTATGAGTAGAAACATTAAAATAATAATATTTTTCATAAACCTATTTTTTTTTTAAATTTTTCTCTAAAATAAAGAAAAATCCTTCTATATTTAACAAAATTTTACTATAAATTATGCATATTAATAAGTTCCTGTTTTTTCTATTATTGCTGCTTTTCAATTGCCAAGACCAAGAAACTACATTTATACCAAATGAACCAATTGACAATAATAATAACAATGTCGTTTTAGAAGATTTAGGTCGTGGTTTGATTTATCAAACATTTAATGAAAAAACCATTCCTATTTATTATTATATCCCTAGCAATGTAAATTCAAGTACACCAGTGGTGTTTAATATTCACGGTGGAGGGAGAGATGGAGAATCAACGAGAAACATGATGGAGGGAAAAGCAGATCAATATGGATTTATAATTGTTGCACCTGAAATTAGTAATATTAATTTTCCAGGTGGAGATGGTTTTAATTTAGGAAACGTATACGAAGATGGTGATAATCCAACACCAGAATCACTTAATGAAGTAAACGAATGGGCATTTTCAATAATCGAACCAATTTTTGATATATTTCTTTCCAATACCAATACAAATGTTGACAAATATCATTTATTTGGACATTCTGCAGGAGCTCAATTTGCACACCGATTTATGCTTTTTAATCCAAATGCTAGGTTTGATAAAATCCTAACCTCTGCAGCTGGCTGGTTTACTGTTTTAGATAATAACATTCAGTTTCCTTATGGCCTTAATAATAGTATTTTAACTCAAGAGCCTCCCTTATCTAACAATAGCTACTTAATTGATATTTTAAGTAAGAATCATATAATTCAAGTTGGAACTTTAGATAATGACCCAGATTTCCCAGGATTAAGACATAATGAATTTGCAGATGCTCAGGGTCTACACAGAGTTGATAGAGCAATTCATTTTTATAATCAAGCTCAAAATTTTGCACAAACGAATTCATTAACTTTTAACTGGACACTTAATATTATAAATGGTTTATCTCATAATACTGGTGATTCTATTGAATATGGATGTGACTTAATATTTAATTAAGATGAAAATATCCGCAAGTAAAATAGGATTTGTTTTAGGGCCTTTATCTTTTGTTTTAATAATGTTGTTTTTCAATCCTGATGATTTAGAATTTCAAGGAAAAGCTATTTTAGCATGTGCCTCCTGGATAGCTATATGGTGGGTAACTGAACCTATTCCAATTGCTGCCACCTCATTATTACCAATAATAATTTTTCCTCTTTCAGGTGGGTTAGATATAAAAACCACAACGGCTGCTTTTGGACACAAATACGTTTTTTTATTTATTGGGAGTTTTATTTTGGCTATAGCTATTCAAAAATGGAAACTGCATAAAAGAATAGCTCTAAACATCATTAGTCAAGTTGGAGTAAATAAAAGTAATATAATTTTGGGATTCATGACTGCTACAGCATTTTTATCGATGTGGATTAGTAATACTGCGACATCAGTGATGATTTTACCTGTAGGTTTAGCAATTATTTCGCAACTTAAAGATGATCCTAACACCCCTGAAAATGAAAACTCTTTATTTGGAAAAGCTTTAATGCTTGCAATAGCTTATAGCGCATCAATCGGAGGAATGGCTACTATTATAGGAACTCCACCTAACATGATATTTGCTGGAGTTATTAAAGAAAGTTATAATATTGAGATTTCTTTCTTTGATTGGTTTATGTTTGGACTACCCTTAAGTATATTTTTTCTGTTTATCTGCTGGTTTTATTTAACCAAAATAGCTTTCAGGTTTAAACAAAAGGAATTCTCGGCTGGAAAAGAAGAAATTGTATCTCAACTGAAAGGATTAGGTAAAATATCTTACGAAGAAAAAACTATATTAATAGTATTTATTTTAACTGCATTAGCTTGGATAACAAGAAACGTTCAAATAGATGGTGTTCAATACGGATTAACAAAAATAATTCCAAATTTAGATGATACAATTATAGCTATTATTTCTGCTCTAGTACTGTTTATATTACCTTCTAAAAAATCTACAATTACAAATAAATTAACCAAAATTATTGATTGGGAAGATGCTATGAAACTTCCTTGGGGAATACTATTATTATTTGGTGCTGGCATGGCTCTTGCTCAAGGTTTTGATAGCAGTGGGTTAGCTATATGGATTGGCAGTCAACTAACATATTTAAGTGATGTCCCATTAGTTGTATTAATATTAATATTAATTGCTAGCGTTAATTTTTTAACGGAAGTAACATCAAATATGGCAACTACCGCTATGTTATTACCTATTCTGGTCTCCTTAGCTGTTGTTCTTGATTTACATCCTTATTATTTGTTAGTTAGTGCAACTTTAGCAGCATCCTGCGCATTTATGTTACCTGTTGCGACGCCTCCAAATACTGTTGTTTTTGGGTCAGGACTATTGAAAATTGAGGATATGTTTAAAAAAGGATTATGGCTAAACTTAATCTCTATTATTACTTTGACTTTTACAATTTATTATTTACTTCCTTATTTTTGGGACCTAGTCACACCACTATAAGTATTTATCCAATAACTTAGCTTGCTCAGCTAAAGATTCTTTAAATTCAATCTTGATATTACTAACTAACTCTTTTACTGATAAAGTATCTTGAATATTGGTAACACCCTGACCTGCAGACCAAATTGTACTCCAAGCTTTTGCTTCTGCTTTTGCAAGATCTAATTCTTTTGCAAAACTAAATTTTGATGTTAGTAATTTAAAATACATTTTTAGCTTTTGAGTAAATGATGGAGAACCACCCCACATTTTTTCACTAATTCCCATCTTTTCTAAACTTGGTCGTAAAAAACTAGCTGGAACTCCTGAAACCACTGCAGTATATACAATATCACCTGCACCACTATTAATTATCATATTTTTATAATCATCAGAAGCTTTACTTTCGTTAGTATTTATAAACCTAGTGCCCATGTAGGCAATATCTGCCCCCATTTGCATAGCAGAAGCAACATCTCTACCGTTACTTATACAACCTGAAAGAACAATAGTTTTATCAAAAATCTTCTTAATTTCAGCAACAAGCGGCATAGGGTTTAAAGTTCCAGCGTGACCTCCAGCACCTGCTGCAACCAAAATTAGCCCGTCAACTCCTGCTTCTGCAGCCTTCTCGGCATGACGTTTTTTAATAATATCATGAAAAACTAAACCGCCATAATTATGAACAGACTCGACCAAGTCTGATACTGCTCCTAATGAAGTTATTATTAACGGTACTTCGTGCTTTATACATATCTCTAAATCTGCTTGTAATCTAGGATTGGAGTGGTGAACAATTAAATTAACACCAAATGGAGCAGGTTTTTCACCAGTCTCATTCTCAAAACTTTTAAGTTCTGACTTAATCTCAATAACCCATTCTTCAAAACCCTTAGTTGTTCTTTGATTTAGGGCAGGAAAAGTTCCTACAATTCCATTTTTACAACATTCTATTACAAGTTTTGGTCCTGAAATTAAAAATAGCGGAGCTGCAATAACAGGAATTGATAACTCACAAATGAATGATGGTTTACTCATAATAAATATTTAAATTTTAAGAATTAGTTTACCGCGTTTATTTCCGTTAAATAGTTTAAGGAATATTTCATAAAAATTATCAATACCATTAAAAATACTCTCATTACTTTTTAACTTTCCTTGACTAAACCATTCAGATATTTGTTTTATTGCTATTGGATAGTCATTTTTATAATCAAATACGACCATACCTTTCATCGTTGCTCTATTAACTAATAGTGAGAGGTAGTTGGAAGGGCCTTTGATTTTAGACTTGTTATTGTATTGTGAAATTGCACCACATACTATTACCCTGGCATTCATTCTCAACTTTGCTAATGCAGCCTCTAAAATTTGACCTCCTACATTATCAAAATAAACATCTATTCCCTCTGGGCAATACTTCTTTAAAGCAGAATAAATATTATCATTCTTGTAATCTATTACCTCATCAAAACCTAGCTGCTCTTTTACAAATTTACATTTCTCGCTACCGCCAGCTATACCAATTACTCTACAACCTTTAATTTTAGCAATTTGTCCAACTAGACTGCCAACAGCTCCAGCTGCAGCGGAGACCAACACAATATCTCTAGTTTTAATTTTTCCTTCGTTAATTATACCAAAATAAGCGGTCATACCTGGCATTCCTAATGCACCTAAGTATCTGTAAATAGGATTATTCCTGTCTTTTATAATATTGTAATTTTTTCCATCAGAAATTGAATATTCTTGTACACCACCCCAGCCTGAAACAAAATCACCAACTTTAAAATTTGTATTATTTTTTACTTTAATAACCTCACCAACTGTACCAGCTCTCATTACCGTACCAATTTCAACTGGTGGTATATATGACTTTGAGTTGGTTATCCAACCTCTCATGGCTGGGTCAAGTGATATGTATTGGTGTTTTATTAATATTTGACCGTCTAATATTTCTGGTATTGATTCTTCTTCATAGTCCCAAGTGTTTTTTTCTGGGATACCAACTGGCCTATTAACCAAAATCATTTTTTTATTTATCATAACTCATCTTAAAAATCAATAGACTAATTGCCTGTCCACTTAGGTATTCTTTTCTCTTTAAAAGCGTTTAAACCTTCTTTAGCATCATCATTTTGTTGCATTTTATTTAACATTTCAGATAAATATTCATGCTCATTATTAGTATTATATAAATTATCATATGCTTCTAAGCCCAAACTAATTGCCATTGGTGAATTTTCTTTAATTTCCTCAACTAATTTATTGGTAACCGACTCAATTTTATCCTCGCTACAAATATGAGTAAGCAAACCTAAACCATGAGCCTCTGCTGCTGAGATACTATAACCTCTAACGCACCAATCTAATACCTTTCTTTTTGGCATAATATTAATTAAACTGGCCATTACCTGCATTGGAAATAAACCTCTTTTAACTTCTGGTAGTGAAAAATTTAATTTATTATTTCCAATCACAAATAAACAACCAGCAAGTATTAAAAACCCACCAGCATATACATCTTTACTTACTACTGCAATTGTGGGCTTGTAAATTTTATTAAAAAGTTCACCAATTAGAATCTCTTTATTTGGAAAAGGGATTGTTGAATCGTTTGGTTCAATATCTCCAGACATTGCATTTAAATCTGCCCCTGCACAAAACACAGTCCCTCTAGCTTCAAATAGTACTACCCAAATAGACTTTTTAAAATGAGCATAATGCATTGCAAAAGCAATTTCATTTACCATTTGAGGATGTAAAGCATTTTTTTTGTTTGGTCTATTTAAAATAATCTTAAAGACATTATTTTTTTCTTCTAAGTTTAGAAATGAGAAATGAAAATTAGAAAGATTTTCAACTTGATTTTTATTATAATTATTCATTTAGTTTCATGTTTTTTTAATAAAATATACTATTTAAACAATGATATTAAACCTGTAAAACCCCCATATTAAATTGTTTCTCAATAGGAGAATGATTAGCTGCTTCAATTCCCATAGAAATCCAAGTTCTAGTATCTAGAGGATTAATAACTGCGTCTGTCCAAATTCTTGCTGCTGAATAATAAGGAGAAATTTGCTTATCATATCGCGATTTTATTTGTTCGTATAATTCGGCTTCTTTTTCTTCTGTAATTTTTTCTCCTTGTTTTTTTAGTGATGCTGTTTCAATTTGTAATAATACCTTTGCAGCAGAATTTCCACTCATTACCGCCAATTCAGCACTTGGCCAAGCAACAATTAATCTCGGATCATATGCTTTACCACACATGGCATAATTACCTGCTCCATATGAATTACCAATAATAACTGTAAATTTCGGTACAACAGAGTTACTCACAGCATTTACCATTTTTGCACCATCTTTAATAATACCACTATGTTCAGATTTACTTCCAACCATAAATCCAGTTACATCTTGCAAGAAAACTAGGGGTATTTTTTTTTGGTTGCAATTAGCAATAAAGCGGGTTGCTTTATCTGCTGAGTCATTATAAATAACGCCTCCAAATTGCATTTCTCCATTTTTTGTTTTTACTAATTTTCTTTGATTTGCAACAATACCAACTGCCCATCCATCTATTCTTGCATAACCTGTTAAAATAGTTTTTCCATAACCTTTTTTATATTGATCAAACTCAGATTTATCTACCAAACGTTTGATAATTTCAAGCATATCATACTGAGCGTTTCTTTCTTTGGGTAAAATTCCAAAAATATCTTCTTCATTATCTTTTGGATCTTGACTTTTAACTTTATTAAAACCAGCTTTTTCAAAATCACCAATTTTATCAACTATGCGCTTTATTTTATCTAACGCATCTTTGTCATCTTTTGCCTTGTAATCAGTTACACCAGAAATTTCACAATGTGTTGTTGCTCCTCCTAAAGTTTCATTATCGATACTTTCACCAATTGCTGCTTTAACTAAATAACTCCCTGCTAAATAAATACTAGAAGTTTTGTCAACAATAATAGATTCGTCACTCATAATTGGTAAGTAAGCACCACCAGCTACACAACTTCCCATTATTGCAGAAATTTGTGTAATTCCCAAGCTACTCATAATGGCATTATTTCTAAATATGCGACCAAAATGTTCTTTATCTGGAAAAATTTCATCTTGCATAGGTAAATACACACCAGCTGAGTCAACTAAATAAATTATTGGAATTTTATTTTCAATAGATATTTCTTGTGCGCGTAAATTCTTTTTTCCAGTGATTGGAAACCAAGCTCCTGCTTTTACCGTTGCATCATTAGCTACTACAATACATTGTTTTCCATTTATGTATCCAATTTTTACCACAACTCCTCCAGACGGACACCCACCATGTTCCTCATACATATTGTCTCCAGCAAAAGCACCAATTTCAATTGACTTTGTTTTTTTATCTAACAGAAAGTCTACTCTATCACGTGCTGTCATTTTTCCCTTTTTACGGTGCTTGTCAATACGTTCTTGACCTCCACCTAATTTCACTTTAGCAAAACGTTTACGTAGATCTGAAATTAAAAGTTTATTAAAGTCTTCGTTTTTATTGAAGTTAATATCCATAGGGATTCATTTTAAGGCAAGTTAATAAATAATAAATACTTTAGTTAAGAGATTGAGACAAACCAAATTAATTTTATAAATTTATTTTAGTAGAGAGAATGAGAATAATACCAGCTTTTATTACTAATATTTTTGCTGATAACAATAAAAAAAGATACCTTTTCCATACTTTAACAACATAGCAATTTATTTACAAGCCTCTGTCAAACAACAAAACTAATTTATTATGAGCAACGAAACTAAATTTGATTTTAAATTTTATCATTGGGAAAAAACATTTAAAAACAAACCTTTTTTAAGGCAGCCTTTTGGTGAAAATTGGGAAGAATACACTTGGGGTGAAGTTGGTCAACTTGCAAGAAAATTAGCTACAGGTCTTAAAAGTCTTGGGCTTCCAGAAAAAAGTCATATCGGTTTAATGTCAAAAAACTGTAGAGAATGGATAATTGCTGATTTAGCCATAGTTATGGCAGGCTATGTCTCTGTACCGTTTTTTCCAAATTTAAATTCATCTGAAACTAAAGCCTTATTAAATCAAGGAGATGTAAAAGCATTATTCATGGGTAAGGTCGAGGATTGGGATGAAATTAAAAAAGGAATTCCTGAAAATATGCCAGTTATAGCTTTCCCTCACTATCAAGGTTTTTCTAAAATTAATGAAGGATTTCAATGGTCTGATTTCATAAATAAGTTTGATCCTCAGATCGAAAACTACTCACCAAATATTAATGATACATGGACCATTATATTTACATCGGGAACAACTGGAGATCCAAAAGGAGTGGTATTGGATTTTGGTACTATACAAGGAGTATGGAATTTGTTTGAAGTAAGTTTAGCAGAAAAATATAACATTAGTATTTCGGGGAAAAATAGTTGGTTTTCATATTTGCCATTAAATCATATTGCTGAAAGAGTTGGAGTTGAATATACCTGTTTTAAATATGGTGGTGTAATTTCATTTACAGAATCATTAGAAAGGTTCGGGGAAAACTTAAAAGCTGTTCAGCCATCAATATTTATTGGAGTTCCAAGATTATATACTAAATTTCAAATGGGTATACTTTCAAAATTCTCTCAAAAGAAATTAAATCTTTTTTTAAAAATTCCTATTGTTTCAAGTATTATTAAAAGTAAACTTAAAAAAGCTTTAGGCTTAAGTAAAGCAAGTGTAATTATTAATGGAGCTGCTCCGATGTTAGAAGTTCTAAAGCAGTGGTATAAAAAAATAGGTATAAATATTACTAACGTATATGGAATGACAGAAAATTGTGCTATTTGTACTCAAATTTCTCCTTCAGTTACTAATAAAATAAACTCAGTTGGACTACCTCAATCAGGTGTAAAAATTAAAATAAATCCCGAAAACAATGAAATTATGATGAGTGGCGCATTTGTGATGAAAGGATATTATAAAGATAAAAAGCGAACAGATGAAACAATAAAAGATGGCTGGCTTTGTACTGGTGATCAAGGTAAAATAGATGAGGATGGATATTTATATATTACTGGAAGAGTTAAAGATACATTTAAAACCAGCAAAGGAGAATTTATTGAACCATTAGGTCTTGAGAAATTTTTTGGAGATACTGTTGAATTTGAACAAATATGCATAGTAGGTCTTGGCAACCCCCAACCAATGTTGCTAGTTGTTTTGTCAGAATCAGGTAAATCAACAGATAAGAATGTGTTAAAGTCGATGATAGAAAATAAACTAAATTCTGTTAATAAGGATCTTGTTAGTTACAAAAGAATCTCAACTATAATCTTTGTAAAAGATGATTGGAACCCTGAAAATGAATTATTAACTCCGACAATGAAAATTAAGAGGAATAAAATAAATGATAAATATTGTGAAAAGTTTCAAGCCTGGAATGAAAATACAGAAACAGTAATTTGGGAATAAATGGATGAAAGTTTAAAAAATAAAGTTGCTTTTATTACCGGTGCTGCAACTGGAATTGGTAAAGAAACAGCACAGCTATTAGCCAAAAATGGGGTTAAAACAATGATTGCTGATATTAATGAAGTAGAAGGTCGTGCAACAACTAAAACTATTACTGATTCTGGTGGAATAGCTTGTTTTTACAAACTAGACACATCTATTAAAAAAGACGTTGCTAATGTTTTAGATATTATATTTAAAGAACATGGCTCTATTGATTTAGCAGTTAATAATGCTGGTATTGGTGGATTAGTAGGTTCTCTACATACTATTGAAGAACCAACTTGGGAGAGAATGATCTCCGTTTGTTTATCTGGAGTCTTTTACTGTATGCAAGAAGAAATAAAACATATGCTATCCAATAAATGTGGTAAAATTGTAAATGTTTCATCCTTAGCTGGTTTAAATGGTGTAAGAAATGGAAGTCATTATTCGGCCGCAAAACATGGAGTTATTGGACTTACTAAATCAGCAGCTATAGAGTACGGAGGTCACAATATTAGAGTTAATTCAGTATGTCCAGGGTTTATTCAAACAGCAATTTTAGATGATATTCCAAAAAAATCTCTAGAATTTGTAAAAAACTTAAGAGTTCCTATGAAAAGAATTGGAAACACTAAAGAAGTAGCTGAAAGTATTTTATGGCTTTTAAGTGAAAAATCTAGTTTTGTTAATGGAGAAGGTTTATTATTAGATGGAGGCTTTCAAGCTGGGTAATAAACAAAATTAAATCTGTAAATTTAATTACAATCAGTCAAAAATTGTTTCCTATTCCTAAAAAATAAATGATTGAGATTTATTAAACAATAAATCCCACTAAGACGTATAATTATACCACATTATTAACTTATTTTTACAAAAAAAATTGATGGAGTATTTTAACGAAGAACATAATCTTTTTAGAGAAAGCTTAAGAGAATTTCTTAACAGGGAGGTAAGTCCAAATATTGAAGTTTGGGAAAAAGATGGAAAAATACCAAAATCTATATGGAAAAAAATGGGAGATATGGGTTTTCTAGGTTTATCCTTTCCAGAAAAATATGGTGGAGGTGATTTAGATTTCTTTTTTGAAGTAATATTTAACGAAGAATTAGGAAGACTAAATAGTGGTGGTTTTGTTGTTACTCAACAAGTGGTTCAATACATGTCTGCTCCTTATATCCATAAATATGGAAGTGATACATTAAAAGATAAATATCTGCCAGGAATAATTTCAGGAGACTTAATAAGCTGCATAGGAATAACAGAACCTGATGCAGGCTCAGATACAAAAAATATTCAAACTAGAGCAGAACTTATAGGCAATGAATATGTGATTAACGGATCTAAAACATTCATTACAAATGGATTGTATGGTGATTTTATTATCCTTGTAGTAAAAACAAATCCTAAAGCTGGATCAAAAGGAGTAAGTCTAATTTGTGTTGATCTTGATCAAAATGGTATTACTAAAAATAAAATTAATAAACTTGGCTGGCACTCATCTGACACTGCTGAGCTAAGTTTTGACAATGTAAGAGTTCCTAAAGAAAATTTAATTGGAGAGGAAGGAAAAGGTTTTTACTATCTAATGAACGGACTACAACTTGAAAGACTTTGTTTTTTACCAAGCAATGTTGCAACGATGGAATATGCGTTGTCTGAATCTTTAAATTATATGTCTCAAAGAAATGCATTTGGAAGAACAATAGACAAATTTCAAGTTTTAAGACATCGTATTTCTCAATTGTCATCTGAACTAGAAGCACTAAAAGCATTTAGTTATTACTGTTGTGATTTATTTGATAAAGGAATTTATGATGTTAAATCGTGTTCTATGGGTAAACTAATTGTTACCGAGTTACATGAGAAGATTTCAACTCAATGTCTACAGTTTTTTGGTGGAAATGGATACACAGAGGATTATCCAATGGCTAGAATGTTTAGAGATTCAAGAATTGGAACAATTGGTGGAGGAACATCAGAAATTATGAGAGAAATTATTGCTAAAGTCGTCATTGATGATGTAAGATATGAAAAAGAAAAATCAAATATCAACTCAAAAGTAAGTTCAGTAAATACTAATTTTTCAAATCAGGATAATTTCTCTTCATTAGAAAAGTTAGACAAACATGATTTAACATTAGCAACAAAAACTATCACTATCGCTGAGAATACAATAAACATAACAATCAAACACATTAACCAAACTGATAATAATGGAGAAAGAAAAAGTAGTTCTCAAGTTATAAGACACCAAATTGCTCAGTTGGCTTCTGAAATTGAATGTTCTAAGCAGTTTATTCTTTCAATCAATAACAAATTTGAAACCACAAAAAATCTAGAAAAGCAAATATCTATGGCTAAGTTAACTTCAATGCAATTGATGGATAGAGTAGTTTCAGAATGTTTTGACATGTTTGAATCCTGTGATAGTCTAGACCAGCATCCATTGGAAAAAACATTTCAACGTTCAAAAATGATTCAAATTTCTAATAGTAAAAGAAATTTGCATGACAATATTTCAAAACTAATAATAGAGAAATAAACGTTAAATTTTATAGATCGTTACTAACTAGGAAATATCTAATCCGTCATTTGTAGAAATATTATCAGGAGATATAAAAACATCTATATCATTTTCGTCTTTTGTTAATAATACCATTCCTTGACTTTGAACTCCAGCAATTACTTTTGTCTCTAGGTTTGTTAAAACAACAACTTTAGTGCCAACTATATCATGAGGATTATAAGATTTTGCTATGCCACTAACTATAGTTCGAACTTCATCTTTAATATCTACTTTTAATAAAAGGAGTTTTTTAGATTTTTTAATTTTTTTAGCTTCTAAAATAGTTCCTATTTTTAAATTTAGTTTTGAAAAGTCATTTATATTAACCTCTTGTTTTTTGCTAACTATAGATTTAGATTTTTTAGAAGAATTGAGTTTTGAGATTTGAAAATCAATTTCTTTATCCTCAATTTTAGTAAATAATAATTCGGCATTATTAATATTAACACCAGTTTTTATGAGGGTCATATTTTTATTTAAATTATCCCATGTCCATTCTGTTAAGTGATCTTTAGAGTTTAAAATATTTTGTAGCTTTTTTGAGGTGTTAGGTAAAAATGGCTCGCTAATGACAGATAAAATAGCTGAAATTTGTAAAGACACATACATAACTGTTTCTACTCTTGCTTTGTCTTCTTTGATTATTTTCCAAGGCTCTTGATCAGCTAAGTATTTATTTCCAATCCTAGAAATGTTAATTAATTCATTACATGCCTCCCTAAATCTAAACTTATGAATAGATTTTTCAATTTTTGTAATAGATAAATCAATCAGTTTTAACACCTTTTTATCACCATCTAAAAAATTATTTCTTTTTGGAACAGTGCCATCATAATATTTATGTGTAAGAACTACTACCCTATTAATGAAATTTCCATAAATAGCAACTAGTTCGTTATTATTTTTTGCTTGAAAATCTTTCCAAGTAAAATCGTTATCTTTTGTTTCAGGGGCGTTCGAGGTTAGCACATAACGTAAAACATCTTGCTGGTTTGGGAAATCTATAAGATATTCTGGGAGCCATACTGCCCAATTTTTTGAAGTTGATATCTTATCTCCCTCAAGATTTAAAAACTCATTAGCAGGAACATTTTTAGGTAATATATAAGAGCCTTCAGCTTTAAGCATTGCTGGAAAAATAATACAATGAAAAACAATATTATCTTTACCAATAAAATGTATTAATTCTGTTTCAGGGTCTTTCCAATATTTTTCCCAATTTTTATTATTGTTTTTTGCCCATTCTATAGTTGATGAAATATAACCAATTGGAGCATCAAACCATACATATAAAACCTTTCCATTAGCACTATCTAAAGGAACTGGAACTCCCCACTCTAGGTCTCTTGTTACTGCTCTAGGCTTAAGTCCATCATCTAACCAAGACTTGCACTGCCCATAAACATTAGATTTCCAATCTGATTTGTGACTTTTCAAAATCCAATCTTCTAGAAAGGATTGATGGGAATCGAGTTTTAAATACCAATGAGTAGTATTTTTTAGTTGAGGACTCAATCCAGAGATAGAGGATTTTGGATTTATTAAGTCCATTGCATTATGACTAGTTCCACATTTTTCACACTGGTCTCCGTAACACTCAGTATTATGACATTTAGGACATGTACCAATGATAAACCTATCTGCTAAAAATTGATCTTCGGATTCATCATAAAATTGTTCTGATTCAATTTTAGTAAACTGGTTATTATCATTTAATTTTGAAAAAAAATTACTTGCAGTTTTGTGATGAATTTTTGATGAAGTTCTTGAGTAATTATCAAATGATATTCCAAAATCAACAAAAGAATCTTTAATAATAGTATGATATTTATCAACCATATCCTGTGGTGTAATTCCATCTTTTTTAGCCTTTAAAGTAATTGGAACTCCATGTTCATCACTACCGCAAACAAATAATACATCATTACCTTTAATTCTTAAAAATCTAGAGTATATATCAGCGGGAATATACACTCCAGCTAAGTGGCCAATATGTATTGGCCCATTTGTGTAGGGTAATGCGGCTGTGATAGTGTATGTTTTACTCAATGCTTTTTTTTGACTTCCCTGTAAAAGTAAACATTTTATCAGTTAATATAAAAATGATTTTATATTAGTTTAATATATTAACTTTATATAATGTTATGAAAATTAAAATTATATATTTTACTTTTATTTATATTAGTATTATTTCTAATATGAACGTTTTTAGTCAATCAGATATCAAATCATCAAATGTATTGAAAACTAAACTAATTCAACCAGAATATCTTAAATCTGGGGATACAATTTCTATTGTAGCTCCGTCAGGCGTTTTAACTAATTTTGATGATAAAATTGCGCAAGCAAAAAATTTGTTTGAAAGTTGGGGTTTAAAGGTTGTTTTAGGTGAACATATTTATGACAAAAATGGTCATTTTGCTGGAACGGATAAAAATAGAGAGAAAGACTTTCAAAAAGCTTTAGATAATAAAAACATAAAGGCAATATGGTGTGCAAGAGGAGGATATGGAGCTGTTAGAATAATTGATAATTTGAAATTTGATATTTATTTAAAAAATCCTAAATGGATTATAGGATTTTCAGATATTACCGTGATCCATAATAAATTAAATCTTTTTAATAGTGAATCAATTCACGCAATGATGATCACAGGTTTTGACAATATTGATCAAAATAACGATTCATTAAGTAAATTAAAAAATGTTTTATTTGGTGCTAACTTATCATATTCTATTGCACCTAACAAAAATAATAAAGTCGGGAAGTCTGAAGGAACTATAGTGGGTGGTAATCTAACACTAATACAATCAACAATTGGTTCAAATACAGAGTTAAAAGTGAAAGATAAAATACTCTTTATTGAGGAAATAGGAGAGTATGCTTACCACATAGATAGGATGCTGTACAGCTTAAAAAGAGCAGGTTATTTTGAAAATTGCAAGGGATTAATTGTTGGTCAAATAAGTGATGTAAAGGTAAATACTACAGACTTTGGAAGAAGTATAGATGAACTTATTTTAGATATTTTAGAAGAATACAATTTTCCTGTTTTATTTAATTTTCCAGCTGGACATGAAAAAACAAACTATCCAATTATTTTGGGTAGAAAGATCACACTAGATGTTTCTAAATCAGAGAGTAAAATAACTTTTTATGACTAATTTTTAATAGCTTTCAGTGCCAATAAAGCACTATCAATTGTATTAATTTTTTTAATAATTAACACTAATTTTGAACCATTTATGAACTTTTTTTCTTCAAGCTTACAAGTATTAGGGTTTAAGTTCACGTAATTTAAAATTGAGGTAAAAATATCTGATTTAAAATAATCACTATTTTTATCTTTGATAAAGTAAGCTTTAATAATTCGTTTTTTCATAACTACTTTTTCAAAGCCTAATTCAATTGCAATCCACTTTAATTTAACTGTTACTAAAAGGTCTTCAACTTGGTATGGTAAGTTACCGAATCTGTCTTCGAGCATAGATTCAAAACTGTTGAGTTTATCAATATTACTGATTTTATTAAGTTCTGAATACAACTGTAGTCTTTCATTAACAGATTTAATATATGAATCAGGAAACAATAATTCGAAATCTGTATCTATAGAAACTTCGTTAATATAATTTTTAGTTTTTTCGTCTAGGTATAACTCCTTAAATTCATTTTGCTTTAAATCTTCTATTGTCTCATTTAAAATCTTTTGATAAGTTTCAAACCCCATATCATTTATAAATCCGCTTTGTTCACCACCCAATAAATCTCCGGCACCCCTTATTTCTAAATCTTTCATAGCTATATTAAAACCACTTCCAAGTTCTGTGTGCTGTTCTAAAGCTATAATTCTTTTTCTTGCATCATCTGTCATTGTTGAATAATCTGGTGTTATGAAATAACAGTATGCTTTTTTATTAGTCCTTCCTACTCTTCCTCTCATTTGATGTAAATCGCTTAAACCAAAGTTATTTGCATTATTTATAAAAATTGTATTTGCATTTGGAACATCCAATCCACTTTCAACGATTGTAGTACTGACTAGTACATCAAAAGATCCTTCCATGAAGTCTAACATAAGTTGCTCTAATTTTTTTCCTTCTAACCTTCCATGTCCAACTTGAATTCTTGCATCGGGCACTAGTCTTTGAATTAAGCCAGCTACTTCATTAATATTTTCAATTCTATTATGTATAAAAAACACCTGACCCCCTCTTAATATTTCCAACGTAATAGCATCTCTAATTATAGTTTCACTAAATCTAATAACTTCACTGGAAATGGGGTATCTGTTTGGAGGTGGTGTATTAATAATTGATAAGTCTCTTGCTGCCATCAGGCTAAATTGAAGTGTTCTAGGGATAGGAGTTGCTGATAAAGTTAAAACATCAATATTTTCTTTAATATTTTTAAGCTTCTCTTTTATTGATACTCCAAATTTTTGTTCTTCATCAACTATTAATAAACCTAAATTGTTGAAGTTAATACTATTATTAACTATTTGATGTGTACCTATTATAATATCAATTTTCCCATCAGATATTTCTTCAATGATATTTTTTTTGTCTTTAGATGTTCTAAACCTGTTCAAATAATCAATAGAAATTGGAAAATCTTTTAATCTTTTTGAGAATGTTTTATAATGCTGAAATGCAAGAATAGTTGTTGGAACTAAAATAGCAACTTGTTTATTATTATCAACCGCTTTGAATGCAGCTCTAATTGCTATTTCAGTTTTACCAAAACCAACATCTCCACATATAAGTCTGTCCATTGGTCTATGGCTTTCCATATCTCTTTTTACATCTATAGTAGAACTAACCTGATCAGGAGTGTCTTCGTAAATAAAAGAAGCCTCAAGTTCGTGCTGCAAAGAACTGTCTCTTGAATATTGAAATCCTTTTTGGTTTTTTCTTTTTGCATATAATTTAATTAAATCATAAGCAATTACTTTTACTTTAGTTCTAGTCTTTTGTTTTAATATTTTCCAAGCCTTACTCCCTAGCTTGTATATCTTCGGAGGTTTTCCGTCTTTACTGTTATACTTAGTAATCTTATGTAAAGAATGAATACTTAAATACAGTGTGTCTCTCTCACCATAAATAAGTTTAATTGATTCCTGCATTTTTCCCTCAACATTGATTTTTTTTAAACCACCAAATCTTCCAATACCGTGATCAATATGTGTTATGAAATCACCAACTTTTAACTTGGTAAGTTCTTTGATATTCAAAGCTTGTTTTTTTGCGTAAACATCTTTTACTTTATATTTGTGATATCTGTCAAATATTTGATGATCGGTATAACATATGATTTTGTTATCATTATCTATAAAGCCTTGATATAAAGGTAGAATAACAGGAGTATAATTTACATCTAAATCTAAATTGTCAAAAATATCATTAAATCTGTTTTTCTGTTGTTCATTAGCACAACACAAATAATTTTTAAAACCAATTTTTGCATAATTATTCAAATTGTCTATTAACAACTCGAAAGACTTATTAAAGGATGGTTGGGGTTTTATATCATACTTAATTTCATTTTCATTATATATAGAATTAGATCCAATTTCAACTAGTTTATTTTTAATTAAACTAGATTTAATTTCTTTTGAAGAACTAAATAATTCTTGTGGTTTTAGTTGAACTGTTGAAGTGGATAAGTCTTTGTAAGAAGAAATAGCCTTTTCAAATAATAATTTTATTTCTTTAAGTAAGTATTTTGAATTTTTTAAAAAAACAATTCCTTCTGGTGAAAGTATATCAAGAAAATTTACTCTATTTTCAATTTTTACATCTGATTGGATATTGGGGATTATTTTAATTTCATTAAAGGATTGAATTGAAAGTTGAGATTCTAAATCAAAAGATCTAATTCTTGTAATTTCATTACCAAAAAATTCAATTCTATAAGGCTTATCATTAGAAAAGGAAAAAACATCAATAATACCCCCCCTAACAGAGAAATCTCCAGGCTGAGTCACAAAATCGACTCTTGAAAACTCATATTCAAATAATACTTCATTTATAAAATCTATAGATAATTCCTCATCTACTTTAATTTTTAGTGTATTTCTTTGTAATTCTGTTTTTGTAATAACTTTTTCAAATAATGCTTTATAATAAGTAACAACTAAATATTGATTAGGATTAGTATTCACTTTATTTAGTACATCTGCTCGAAGTAAAATATTAGAGTTATCTGTATTGCTAGTAGCATATGGATTTTTATAACTTTCAGGATAAAAAAGTACATTATCATTATTAAATTTTTCAAGATCATTAAAATGATATGCGGCAGTTTCTTTGTTTTCTAGTATAAATAAAATTGATTTGTTGTTATTTGAAAAAATAGTAGAAATCACGAACGATAATGAAGAGCCTATTAAACCATTAAGGAGAGTATTATTTTCATTTTTGGCAATAGATTTTTTTAGTTTTTGCGTTTGCAAAGACTTTACAAAAAGCTGCGAGATATCTTTATTACTCACTTTTTAAATTTGATGCAAATATAAAATTTGAAAATTGAAAATTAATTATTAATCATTAAAGATTTTAATTTATTAACCATAGAAGGACTTCCACAATAAAAAGGAATTCTTTGATGTAAAGTTTTAGGAATAATATCTAATATTCTTGAAAATCCATCTGTAGCAACACCACCGGCTTGTTCACAAATAAATGCTATTGGGTTACACTCATAAAGAAGTCTCAATTTTCCGTTGATATTTTTAGAAGTATTTGGATACATATAAATACCCCCTTTAATCATATTTCTATGGAAATCAGAAACTAAAGACCCAATATATCTGGAAGTGTATGCTGCTTTATTTGTTTCATCTTGACAATACTTAATATACTTTTTCACACCTTTTGGAAATTGCAAATAATTACCCTCGTTGATTGAATAAATATTTCCATTTTTTGGAAATTTAATTTCAGGATGAGATAAATAAAAACTTCCAATTGCAGGATTTAATGTAAAGCCATTAACTCCGAAACCTGTAGTATAAACTAACATAGTAGAAGTTCCATAAATAATATAACCTGCAGCAACCTGCTTACTTCCTTTTTGCAAAAAATCTTCTAACACTACTTTAGTACCAGTTTTACTAATTCTTTTATATATAGAAAATATTGTTCCAACTGAAACATTTACATCTATGTTAGATGATCCATCGAGTGGATCTATTAAAACAACATATTTATTATTATTAGATTTATCCAAACTATTAATAGAAATAAAATCTTCTTCTTCTTCACTTGCAATACCGCAAACAATATTTCTGTTTCTTAATGCATTAATAAATGTATCATTTGCATAAAAGTCTAATTTTTGTTGTTCCTCTTCTTGAGTATTAATTGTGTTACTGTCGCCTATTATATCAACTAAGCCAGCTTTATTTACCTGAAAATTTACAACTTTTGCAGCAAGCCTTATAGAATTAATTAGTGAAGAGAGTTCTCCTGAAGAGTATTGATGAGATTTTTGATTTTCAATAATAAACTCGCCAAGGGTTTGATTCTTATTAGTCAAAATTCTATCATATTTATTAATAAATTTAGATATAATTTTTTTATTATATGGTTATATTTGATAATAATTTTTTTTAACATGAAAATCATAATTAGAGAAGCTCAAAAGGAAGATATGTCAGATGTAATCAGTCTAATTAATGAATTGGCTGAATTTGAAAAAGAACCAAATGAGGTTGAGATTGATTCTACAATATTAGAAAATGATGGATTTGAAGAAAATTCATACTTTAAATGTTTTGTCGCAGAAAATAAAGAAAGTATAATTGGTGCAGCAATAATCTATAATAGATATTCAACTTGGAAAGGTAGAACAATTCACCTAGAGGATTTAATTGTTACTGAAAAAATGAGAGCAAATGGAGTTGGAACTTTGTTACTTGATCAAGTTGTTAATTATGCGAAGAAATTAAATGTGAAAAGAGTCTCATGGGAAGTTATAAACTGGAATAAAAAAGCTATTAAATTTTATTTAAAAAAAGGAGCTTTAATAAAACAAGATTGGAGTATTGTTCACCTAGATAGTAATGCCTTAAAAAATTATAAATAAGCTATGCAAATTTTAAAATTTGGAGGTGCATCAATTAAAGATGCAATTAATATTAAAAAAGTTGCAACTTTAATAAAGGACATGGATTGTAGTAATACAATCATAATTGTTTCTGCAATTGGAAAGACAACAAATGCATTAGAAACTATAGTTGATCTTTATTTAAAAAAAAATAACAACTTATTAAGTTCTATAAATGAATTACAGGACTTACATCTAAAAATTTTAGATGGTCTATTTATAAAAAATCATAAAATTTATGAAATTGTAAAAAATGATTTTCAGAAAATACAAGATTTTTTAAAAAATAATAAATCTCCAAACTATAATTTTATTTATGATCAAATAATTCCCTTCGGCGAGCTATTATCATCCAAAATTATAAATGAATATTTTAACAGTGTTAATATAAAAAGTGGATTTAAAGATGTTCGAGAATTGATAAAAACAGATTCTTTCTATAGAAATGCAAATATAAATTGGGAATTAACTCAGGCAAATATTTTAAAAACAAATTTTAATTCCAATATAAGCTTAACTCAGGGGTTTATTTCTAGTAACGATGATAACTTTACTACAACTATGGGAAGAGAAGCTAGTGATTATACAGCCTCTATATTTGCCTATTGTTTAAATGCAAACTCAGTAACTATTTGGAAAGATGTAGACGGAATATTTAATGCTGATCCAAAGAAATTCAAAAACACTACTTTATTAGAAAAAATATCTTACACTGAGGCAATTGAACTTGCATTTTATGGTGCTTCTGTTATTCATCCAAAAACAATACAGCCATTACAAAAAAAAGAAATTCCTTTATATGTTAAATCCTATATAAATCCAACTGCCTTGGGTACTTGTGTCAGCAAATCCAAAGATATATTCCCTAAGGTGCCTTGCTATATTTTAAAAGAAAATCAAATACTTTTAAGTATTTCTTCCTTAGATTTTTCCTTTACAATTAATGATAAAACAAAAGCAATTTTAACTTTATTATCCAATAACAAGGTTAAAATAAATCTTACTCAAAATTCTGCAATTAGTCTAATCTTATGTCTAGAAGATGATTACAACAATATTGATAAATTAATAACTGAGCTAAAATCTAATTTTAAAATTAAAGTTAAAAAAGATTTGAAATTATATACTGTAAGAAACTTCGAAGAAAAATCATTTGCAAAATTTAAAAAAGATAAAGAAATATTAATTGAGCAGACTTACAATAATACATCTCAATTGATTTGTGTTTAAAAATTTAAACGATTTCATTTATAAATTCCTTGCAATATTTTTTTATATCATCCCTAACAATTCTAAAGTTTTCAAAAAATAATTTTGATTTGTGATCAGATTTTGAAGGATCAAAGAAATTTTTATGGATTTTAATTGCATCGTTAACATCAAACAAAGGGCAGCTTTCCTTAGCGTGATCGCAAACAGTTATTATATAATCAAAATCTATATGCGAATATTCATCAACATGGTTTGAAGAGTAGTTTGAAATATCAATTTTGTCTTCTTTCATAATCTTAATTGCTGTCGAGTTAACTCCGTGTACTTCAATCCCTGCACTAAATATTTTTAATCTTGATTTAGCAAAAAATTCCAGGTAGCCATGAGCCATTTGACTTCTACATGAATTTCCAGTACATAATACTAAAATTTTTTTCATTTTATTTAAGTAAAGATTTTATTTTGTCTATGATGATTTGAGATAATTTAACATTACTTTCAAATGTCCACCCTGCAATATGAGGGGTAATAATTACATTTTTTAAATTAATTAGTTCGTTAAAGTATGGATTTAATTCTTTTTCTATGTTATTAAATGATGAACTTTCAATATCAATCACATCTAAACCAGCTCCTAGTATTTTTTTTTCATTTAAAGCATCGACAAGATCAGGAGTATTAACTATTTTTCCTCTGCTAGTATTTATAAACCAAAAAGGTTTGTCAAATTTTTGAATAAATTCTTTATTAAATAAATCAGTTGTTGTTGTTGTAAAAGGTAAATGTAAACTAACAATATCTGCATTTTTATACAAAAAATCTAAAGAGGTTTTTTTGGCGTATTTACTTTCAATTTTTTCATTAATATCATAAAAAACAACTTTACAATTAAAACTAGAAATTTTTTTTGCGAAACTTTTTCCAGTATTGCCCATTCCAAGTATAGCTACTGTTTTGCCTTCAATTTCAAACCCCCTATTTTTCTCTCTAAACCAAAGTCCTTCTTTTACTTGATTTGAAGATGTATTAATATTATTTAGCAGAGATAATAATAAACCCATTGCATGCTCACCAACAGCATTACTATTTCCTTCTGGTGAAGATATTACTTCAATATTTTTACTTTTCGCATAATTACAATCTATATTTTCCAGACCTGAACCAACTCTAGCAATAAATTTTAAATTAGAGGCATTGTCAATAAAATCTTTATCAATTTTAAATCTACTTCTTAAAATTAATCCATCATAGTCTTTTATAATCTTAATTATTTCTTCTTTTGAAGAGGAAATATCAATGTCATTGATGTATCCATTATTTTTTAAAGTAGAAATTAATGTTGGGTGATTAGAATCAATATGAAGAATCTTCATTAAATAGGCAAAATTAATTTAGCAATATAAAAATAAATTAAAATGCCAAAAATATCATTACTTGTAGTGATAAAAGGACCAGTTGCTATAGCTGGATCAATACCTCTTTTATCTAAAAAAAGAGGGATAAATGTGCCGATTATACCTGCAACAATTATAACAATTACCAGTGAAATTGAAATTGCAAGAGCGACCAAATATTCTTCACCAGAAAACATGATAAATAAAAATAAGATTACAGATAAGATAAATCCGTTAAGAATAGATAAAAAAGTCTCTTTAACAAGTCTATTATTTACACTTCCTCTTATATCATCATTAGCAAGACCTTGAACAATAATTGCACTAGATTGCACTCCAACATTTCCAGCCATAGCAGCAATTAGAGGAGTGAAATAAAATAAAATTTGATGTTTCACTAATATTTCATCAAAAGCACCCATTACAATGGCCGCTCCTATACCACCTAAAAGACCCAGCAAAAGCCATGGGAGTCTAGCTCTAGATAACTGAACAATTGTATCATCAACATCAACATCTTGCAATATACCTGCTGCTAGTTGGTAATCCTTCTCTGCTTCTTCTTTGATTAAATCAACAATATCATCTATTGTTATTCTTCCAAGTAAAATATTTTTATCATCTACAACAGGGATTGCTTCTAGATCATACTTTTGCATAATATTAGCAACACTTTCAGCTTCATCATGAACATTTACAGAATCAACTTTCGGGATATAGACTGACTTAATATTTGATCTTGGATTGGCAACTAATAAATCTTTCAAAGATAATCTTCCGATAAGTTTGTCTTTATCATCAACAACATAAATAGAATGAACTCTAGTAACTTCAATAGCTTGAATTCTCATCTCCTTAACACACTTTGTTACAGTCCAGTTTTCGTTGACTTTAACTAATTCTTTTGCCATCAAACCACCTGCAGAATCTTCATCATATTTTAACAACTCTTTAATGTCAGCCTTGTGTTCAGCATCAATTATTTTTGAAATAACTTTCTTTTGCTTTTCAACTGACAATTCAGAAATTATATCAGTTGCATCATCTGTGTCAAGTTCTTCAATTTCTTTAGCAATTTCTTTGGGGGAAAGTTTGTTTAAAATTTGCTCTCTAAAATCTTCATCTAATTCCATAAGAATTTCAGAAGTTTTATCACTTTCTAAAAGCTTAATTATATAGATAGATTGATCAACATTTAATTCCTCTAAAATTTCAGCAATATCAGCATGGTGAAGTTCATTTAATTTAGCCAACAATAATGTATTTTGATTATTGTCAACTAAATCAATGACCTGATTTATTAATAAATCAGTTAATTCAAATTTTATATTTTTTTTAACTTTGTTCAAAAGTCTAAATGTTTTTATCAATTAAATCCGTTATATATATGAAATCTCTAACGGATAATTGTTCTGGTCTTAAATCAAAGATAGCATCTTCTCTTAAAATATCACTTAAATTAAAAGACTTTAAGCTATTTCTAAGAGTTTTTCTTCTTTGCTGAAAAGATAATTTAACAACTTTAAAAAAAAGTTTTTCGTTATAATTAATATCAATTTGTTCTTTTCTCACAAGCCTTATTACAGCAGAAATAACTTTTGGAGGAGGTGTAAATACTGAAGCAGGTACTGAAAATAAATATTGTGTATCGAAATAAGCTTGGGTCAAAACAGAAAGTATTCCATATTTTTTACTTCCTTTTTTTTCACAAATTCTTTCTGCAACTTCCTTTTGAAACATTCCAATTAATTCAGGAATATTATTTTTATTTTCTAAAACTTTAAAAATAATTTGAGTTGAAATATTATAAGGGAAATTACCAATTATAGCAAAATTTTCTGAAAAAACATTTGATAAATCCAATTTCAAAAAATC
>JADHRR010000015.1:0-26103 GCA_016777305.1 Flavobacteriaceae bacterium | reverse complement strand
ATGGACTGGGGATTTACAAATGTGGTGTCAACCTAGATGGACTGCAGACCACTCTGCATTATTTGGATATACTAAAAAATCACATGCACCAACCCTAAATATGGTAGAAACTTTTTACTCTAAAAATGGCGTTCCATTAAATGAGGACATTTATTGGAATTACTCAGAAAGATATGATGTTGTTTCAACTCCTTTATTGGATGATAACGGTGAAAATTATCATGAGTTTTACATAGAAGATAACTACAGTACAGCCAAGCTACACACCTATAGAGAACCTAGGTTTTATTCTACAATTGGATTTGATGGAGGTAAATGGTTTTCATTAGAAACAACTAATATTAATAATATTCCTTATTTGGACGCCAAGGCTGGAGCACTTTCTGGAAAGCAAGGTTTTGAAATTTATTCAATAACTGGTTATTTCGCTAAAAAACTAGTTCATTATGAAAATGTAATTTCACAAGAAGGCTCGACAATTAAAGGTTATTCTTTTCCAATCATCAGATTATCGGATTTATATTTAATGTATTCAGAGGCTTTAAATGAAGTTAAAGAATCACCTGACTCTGAGGTTTATGAATACATACAAAAAGTTAGAGATAAAGCAGGGCTTGATAATGGTGGAGATTTAGTCAATACTTGGCAACTTTACTCAAGTAATCCTTCAAAACCAAGTTCAAAAGAGGGAATGAGAGATATTATACATCAAGAAAGAATGATTGAACTAGCGCTAGAAGGTCACCGATATTGGGATTTGCGTAGATGGAAATTAGCTGACGAATATTTTAGTCAACCGATAAGAGGCTGGAATATATTTAGACCTGATGTAGAAGGTTTTTATGAAGTAGAAAACATATATTATAGAAACTATTTAATTAAGGATTATCTATGGCCAATTAGCCAAAATGAATTGTTAAGAAACCCTAATTTAGTTCAAAACCCTGGATGGTAATAAAATTGTTTTATGATAAATAAAGAAAAAAAATACAACATGAGATTTATTTCAGCTTTTTGTGCTTTATCTCTAGCAATAATGTTAATTAACTGCTCTGAAGATCCAATTCACAGTGCAAATGGGTCTGACGGAATTCCACCAGGAAAAGTTACAGTTAACTCAATAGAAAACATTGCAGGAGGAGCAATTATAAAATTTACTCCCCCTACAGATGAGGACTTGCTATATATTAAAGGTTCGTATGATGATGAGAATGGGACCCAAAAACAGGTTATTGTTTCCTCATTTATTGACACTCTAGGAATAACTGGATTTGGTCAAGTTGGTCAATATCCAGTCGAAATCCGTGCTGTTGATATAGGAGATAACGAATCAGAAGCTGTAACTGTTGAAATATCACCACTGGAAGCGCCAATACATGCAATTTTAGAATCAATTGAAGGAGTTGAAGATTTTGGAGGCATTAACATATCATATTTAAATCCAACTAGAGCTGAAGTTTCACTTAATATGTCTGTTCAAAACTCTGACGGGGAATTAGAATTTAAGGAGTCTTTTTATACAAGTCAAGCAAATAGTTCTTACAGCTTTAGAGGGTATGATCCTGAGCCAACAATTTTTGTAATATATGTAGAAGACAGATGGGGAAATCAAACAATAAGACGTTCATTTGAAGTTACTCCACTAGAGGATATCTTTTTAGAAAAAGTTTATTGGTCTGTAGAGTCAATGCCAGGAGACGAAAGCTTTAGTGAATATGGTTTTTCAGCTAACCAAATATGGGATGGATCATGGAGCAGTCAATGGAATTGTGGCCACACTAACTTCTTACCATTACCTCACCAATTTACACTTGACTTAGGTCAAACTGCAAAACTAAATAGATTTAAACTCTACCAGAGAGGAGGTAGTGAATTATACAAGCACGGTAACCCGAAAAGGTTTAAAATTTACGGGCGAGAAAATTTAAATAGTTTGCCAATATATGACCCAGACAGTCCTGGAGATGGATGGATCGACTTAGGTTATTTTGAATCATTTAAACCCTCTGGATTACCTCCAGGATCAAATACTGCAGAGGATTATGAATATCAAGATAACGGAGAAGATTTTGTTTTTGCCTTTGATGCTCGTCAATATGACATTCGATATATACGATTTGTAAACCTTGAATCTTGGAATAACCAAATGGTTTCTGTAATTGGAGAACTTTCATTTTGGGGAACAGTAATTAATTAATTAAAAAAACATGTTAAATAGATTAGCATACATTTTACAAAATTTTAAATTTTTAAATCTAGTTTTAGCTAGTTCATTTATTTATATTTCCTGTAGTGATATGGACTCCATTCATGATGAATATTTAAATGGAGA
Source organism: Flavobacteriaceae bacterium (assembly GCA_016777305.1). Taxonomy (GTDB): domain Bacteria; phylum Bacteroidota; class Bacteroidia; order Flavobacteriales; family Flavobacteriaceae; genus SGZJ01. The sequence continues at coordinate 23,771 of JADHRR010000015.1, read as the reverse complement.
AATTATATATGCTGGAAAACTCGATACTCTAAAAATCAGACCTGGTTATTACCGAGCACAATTAGAAGGATATACACAATTTTTAGGAACTTCTAATCAAATTACAATTGAATATGAAGAACAAATAATAAGCTACCCAATTGAAGATAATTTGTCTGATATTTACTCTGTTATAATTGAAGATTTAGATGAGGGGAGTTATGAATTTAATGTATATACTCAAGACCCTAATGGAAACTTATCTATTTCTCAAACAGTTGCAGGAAGTGTAATTGGAGATGAGTTTATCTCAGACCAAAATCCACGAGAAGTTTTAGATTATTCTTTTGAACCCGAGGGGAATTATGTGAACTTTTATGGAAATGCAGAATCAGAGTTTGTAATATATACTTTAATTGATTATGAAAATGAAGAAAATGAAATCATCAGAGACACCTTGTTTTATGAAGATAATAGAGTCAAATTAATTAATTTAAAGCCACTCGGCAGTATGATAACTACTTCTGTAATACAATCTGGACTATTTGGAATAGACTCGATTGCATTAGAACCTTTAGAATACACCCTGCCTGACCTTCCATATACAGAAATTAATAAAGATTTTATTACATTAGTTAATATGCCAAGTGATAATCCTGGCACTTATAATGGAGCAGATCCAAATCTGTACCTTTTTGATGGAGATGGGTTTACAGAGGCTAATACTTTTAACACATTTCATTCTGGTCCTAATAGCATACCACATCATTTTACTGTAGACTTAGGGGTTAAAACAGACCTAAGAAAAGTCAAACTGAACATAGTTGACCCAGTTATAAATTCAGAAAACAACCCAACTGAAATACAAATATGGGGTAGAGATAATTTAAATTTTGCTGAAACCGCATCAAGTGATGAAGCTCAATTTATTAATGCTAGCTGGCAATTGTTATACGAGGGTGAAATTGATGGTTTAAATGAAAATAGCCACAGTTTTATTATACCACCAGCTTCAAGTCAAATGCGATATATTCGATATAGAGTAACAGGATCAGTTGGGGGTCAAAGCGCACAGTTAAAAGAGCTAACCTTCTATGGAGAAAACACAGAAGCTATTGAATTAGAAAGAAACAATTTCCAATTAGTTGGTATGCCAAGTGATAATCCAGGAAATTTTTATAACGCAAATCCTTCCCAATATTTATGGGATAATAACACTTTTTGGTCTGGAGATTCTAACGGCTATCACTCTGGGGAGAACTCAGTTCCAGGGCATTTCACTATTGATCTTGGTGTCACAACTCAATTAGCTAAAGCAAAGATACATCACAGACCGACTTGGAGTTTTGTTGGGAATAATCCAACACAAATTGAAATTTGGGGTAGAGAAGATATCGATAATGCTGAAACATTGCCAGTTTTTGAAAGTTCTGGAAATAATGTTATTTCAGACCCTGTTTTGACATCTGATTTTGAAAATGCAGGTTGGCAACTAATAACATCCCAAGCAATAAATGGTGCTAGTTCAGATTTTTCTGAATTCGATATTCCTGCAGGACCCATGATTAGATATATTAGAATTAGGTTTGTTTCTACAGTTGATGGAAGTGCATGTCAATTTATTGAAATGGAATTTCGTGGAATGGGAGCAATTCCAGCTAACTAGTTAAACTCAATTAAATTGAAGCATAAAAAAACAATATTTTATATTTTATTTTTATTTTTTTCTTCTACTTTTTCTCAGCAATTGTCTGAAATTGTAGATACTCGAATTGGAACTAAAGGGGAGTCATTAGCTTGTGGCTATTCTTTTATTGGAGCTACATATCCTTTTGGCATGGTTCAATTTACTCCAAGTTTTTTTTCACCACAAAAGGGTTTTGTCGTTACTCAGCTCAGTGGAGCAGGTTGTTCAAATATGGGCAATTTTCCAGTTGTACCCATCGCTGGTAATTTAGAAGATTCTCCATTTGACATGAACTCACTCGAACCTTTTACAGAAATTAACAGTTCATCTGCGGGATATTTGTCAGTTAATTCAAAAAAAGATATTACTAGTAGATTAACGGTCACTAAAAGATCTGCTATAGCCCATTTTGACTTCAAAAATTCTAAAAATGGTACAATAATTATAGGCTCTGGAGTTAACTCTTCAAATGAAAAATATATTAAAAATTCTTTTGTAAATATTACCTCAAACTCAACTTGTGAAGGATTCACAGAAGGAGGGGAATTTTGTGGAACTGAAACTCCATATAAAGTTTATTTTGCAGCAGAATTTGACAGACCTGCAAATGAATTAGGAACTTGGAGGGGAAATGAAATAACAAAAAACCTTACTAATGATGGGCAAAACTCTGGCGCTTTTTTCACATTTAATACTGATAACAATAAAGAAGTTAATTACAGAATAGCTATATCTTTTGTTTCTATAGAAAATGCTAAGCAAAATTTAAAGTCAGAGAATTTAAACACCTCTTTTGAACAATACTTAACTAACACTCAAAAGGTTTGGAATAATCATCTAAGTAAAATAAAAATTTCCACAACTAACGAAGATAAAAAAGTTCAGTTTTATACAAATTTTTATCATTCTTTAATTCATCCCAATATTGTTAGTGATGTGAATGGAGACTACATGGGTGCTGATTTTAAAGTTTATAATAATTCAAACGGGAAAGAACATTATAGTTCTTTCAGTGTCTGGGACACTTATAGAACTCAAGCTCAACTACTCGCGATGTTATTCCCAAAAGAAAGTAGTGAAATGATGCAATCTCTAGTGAACTTTGCTGAGCAAGCTGGTGGATATGGAAGATGGATATTAGCAAATATTGAAACTGGAATTATGCAAGGAGACCCTACTCCAATACTAATTTCTAATTCATTTGCTTTTGGAGCCAAAGATTTTGATCATAAAAAGGCATATAAGTATATGTATAATGGTGCTATGGTGCCAAGAGTTAATTCTCAAAAACAAGAAATTAGACCTTATCTCACAGAGTACATTAATAATGGCCACACATTTGCGTCTATGATGCTTGAGTACACTTCTTCCGATTTTGCCATAGGTCAGTTTGCGCTTCAGGCATTAAATAAAAAAAATGATGCTAAACTTTTTATTGACAGATCTCAAAATTGGAATAATATTTATAACCCAAAAATTAAATGGCTGAATTCTAAATATCCAAATAATGTTTGGAAAGATATTACTCATGATTGGCGGGAAGGAACTTATAAAAATTATTTCTGGATGGTTCCTTATAATCTTAGAGGTTTAATTGATAAAATTGGAGGGAATGAATTTGCTGAAAAAAGATTAGATACTCTTTTTACTAGACTAGATGCCAAATATGAAGATGATTGGTTTGCCGCAGGAAATGAACCTGACTTTCAAGTACCTTGGACTTATAACTGGATCAATAAACCAAACAAAACTTCACAGACAATTTCAAGAATTTTAAATGAACAATATAATAGTAGTGTATCTGGCTTGCCAGGAAATGATGATCTCGGGACCATGGGTGCTTGGTATGTATTTGCTTCCATTGGATTATATCCTATGATTCCTGGTGTTGGTGGTTTATCGGTAAATATACCAGCATTTGAAAATATTTCTATTAATTTATCTAACAATAAAATCTTAAAAATCAATAAAACAGGACCTAAAAATTTCTTTATTAAATCTTTATCTTTTAATGATGAGCCTCATAACTCAACTTGGATAAACTGGAATAAGATTAGTAAGGGCGGAGTTTTGTCATTTGAAACAGCAAATAATAATCAATCAAACTGGGGTATAAATGAATCACCTCCTAGTTTTAAATAACAATTAATTATGATGTCATTAATAAAAAAAATACCACTACCACTAACACTAGCTCTAGTTATAATTTCCGTTTGGTCTTTTACAAAACCTTCTAACTCTAATAAAGGTCTTATTGAATATGTTGATCCATTTATTGGTTCCGGAGGTCACGGACATGTTTTTGTTGGAGCAACCATGCCTTTTGGTGGAGTTCAAGTTGGGCCAACAAACTTTAACAAGGGGTGGGATTGGTCCTCTTCTTATCATCACACAGATAGTATTGTAAAAGGTTTCTGTCATTTAAATGTTAGCGGAACTGGTATGTCAGATTTAGGAGAACTTACTATTATGCCTGCAACTGGTGAATTAAAATACAATGCAGGAAATCAAGATAACCATATGTCTGGTTACTCTTCACTGTATAGAAAAAATAATGAGGTTAACACTGTGGGTTACTATAAAGTTTCACTTGAAAGATATAATATTGATGTAGAATTAACTGCATCTGAAAGAGTAGGGTTTCATAGATACACATACCCGTATTCGAAAAAGTCTAGAGTCATAATAGATTTAGGTGAGGGAAGCGCTGACAGACCTACAGAAACCTATTTAAAAAAAGTAAATGATACCACCTTTCAAGGACATAGATTTTCATCTGGATGGGCATCTGATCAAAGAGAGTATTTCACTCTAATTATTTCTAAACCAGTTAAAGATTTTATTCTTTACGACAGGGATAAAAAGTTTAAAGGAAATGAGTTAAAAGGAGTCTATGTTAAAGGTTTTTTAGAGTTTGAAACTAATAAAAACGAAGAAATATATGTAAAAATGGGAGTTTCCACTGTAAGTTCTGAAAATGCACTTGAAAATATGGTTGTTGAGATTCCTCATTGGGATTTTGATAAGGTAAAAAAGTCAGCTGAAAACAAATGGAATCAAGAACTATCAAAAATTAATATTAAAACAGAAGATTTAAAACGAAAAAGAGTTTTTTATACTGCAATGTATCATACCATGATTGCACCAAATTTATATCAAGACGTCAATGGGGAATATAGAGGGACAGACAAGGTGGTTTATAAAGACACTACTTTTACTAACTATACTTTATTTTCTTTATGGGATACCTATAGAGCCGCTCACCCATTATATACAATTACTCACCCAGAAAGAGTTAGTGATATGGTAAACTCAATGTTAAAAATATTTGATCACCAGGGTAAGTTACCAATATGGCATTTAAGAGGAAATGAAACGAATACTATGCCTGGTTACAGTGGAATACCAGTTGTTATTGACGCTTCCTTGAAAGGATTCGAAGGGATTGATTTAGAAGAAGTTTTTCAAGCTGTAAAAGTTAGTGCAACCGGAGATTTTGAACCTGGAGTAAAAAAACTAATGGAACTAGGTTATATTCCTGCAGATTATATGGTTGAATCTGTAGCAAGTTCTATGGAATATGCAATTGGAGATTGGGCTATTGCACAATTAGCAAAAAAATTAAATAAACAAGAAGATTATGAATATTTCTTAAACAGGTCTAAAGCTTATAAAGAATATTTTGATAATGAAACTGGATTCATGAGAGGTAAGCTTACAGACGGAAGTTGGAGAACTCCTTTTAACCCTGTCCGTGCTGAACATAGAGTTAATGATTATTGTGAAGGAAATGCATGGCAATACCTTTGGCTTGTTCCTCAAGATCCTGAAGGACTTATTGAATTACTTGGAGGAGATGAAAAATACACAGAAAAATTGGATGAATTATTTAGTATGTCATCAGATTTGGGAGAAGGAGAACATGAAACTTCCATGGACATAACTGGTCTAGTTGGTCAATATGCACATGGAAACGAGCCTAGTCACCATACCACATACATGTATGCCTACTCTGGACAACCTTATAAAATTGCAGATAAAGTAAGATATATTAATAATGAACTATATACAGATAAGCCTGACGGTTTATCTGGTAATGAAGATTGTGGTCAAATGTCAGCCTGGCATATCTTTTCTTCTTTAGGTTTTTACCCTGTTAATCCATCAAATGGAGCTTATATATTTGGATCTCCTTTATTTGATGAGGCGTCAATAGTTTTACCTGAAAATAAAAAATTTACTATTATAGCAAATGAAAATAGCGATCAAAATATTTATATTCAATCTGTAGAACTAAATGGCAAAGATTACAAATATTCTTACATAACACATAAAGATATAATGCAAGGAGGCGAACTAATATTTAATATGGGACCTAAACCAAACAAAAATTTTGGCAAAGAAAAAGAGTTTAGACCACAATCAATTGTATATTAAAATAAGTTTATGAATAAATGTAGAATACTTTTTACGGCTTTAATTTTAATCCATTGTAATTTTCTTGTTTATTCTCAAGATGATTTCACACAATTTGTTAACCCACTTATTGGTTCTGATTCTTCACATGAATTATCCAACGGAAACACATACCCTGCAATTGCCTTGCCTTGGGGAATGAATTTCTGGACACCTCAAACTGGTAAAATGGGAGATGGATGGATTTATACTGATAAAAATTCTGGTTTAGTAGGCATAAGACAAACTCATCAGCCAAGCCCGTGGATAAATGATTATGGAGCTTTTTCTATTATGCCAATAACTGGGGAAGTAAAAGTGTTAGAAAGTGATCGAAAATCACAATATAATAATATCAAAGTATTACCTCATTACTATAAAGTTGAACTAACGGACTCTAAAACAAAAATAGAACTTACCCCAACAAAAAGGTCTGCCCATTTTAAAATTGATTTTCCAAAAAACGTTAAATCTCATCTTATAATTGATGCATTTTTTAAAAATTCATCAATTAAAGTTCTAAAAGAAGAAAGCAAAATTATAGGTGTCGCAAAAAACAATTCAGGAGGTACTCCTGAAAACTTTTCAAATTATTTTATTATTGAGTTTAATACTCCTTTTGACGAATTTGGGACATGGGATGGTGAAGGAAATATATATTCTAATAACGAACTATCCGGAAAGCATGTTGGTAGCTATGTTAGTTTTTTAAACAATAATAGCAATGTAATTGAGGCTAGAGTTTCTTCTTCATTTATAAGTCATGATCAAGCTCAAATTAATTTAAATAGAGAAATTCCAAAATTACAATCGTTTGAAAAAACAAAGGAATTGGCTAAAGAATCTTGGAATAATGAGTTGTCTAGAATAAAAATTAAGCCAGCTATAAAAGATAATTTTAACAATAAGAAAGATTATTTTGCTGCTCATGAAATAGCTAAGTCAAATGTTATAAAATTTTATTCTAGTTTTTATAGAACTCTTTTGTTCCCAAGAGAGTTTCACGAATATAATGCCAATGGTGATCAAATTCATTATAGCCCTTATAATGGTAAAATTGAAACAGGCCCTTTATATACTGATAATGGTTTTTGGGATACCTTTAGGGCTGTATTTCCATTTTACACCTTATTGTATCCTGAAAAATTAGGAGAGATATTACAAGGAATAATGGTTAACCCATATAAAGAAAGTGGATGGCTTCCAGAGTGGTCTAGCCCGGGGCATCGTGACTGCATGATTGGATCAAATTCAGCCTCAATCATTGCGGAGGCATATTTGAAAGGGATAACGAATTTCGATATTGAGACAGCCTATCAAGGAATAATAAATAGCTCTAAGAATGAAGGCCCAGTAAGTTCTGTTGGGAGAAAAGGAGCTAAAGAATACAACTCATTAGGTTTTATCCCTTATGACACCTCAATTAATGAAAGTGTTGCTAGAACTTTGGAGTATGCATACAACGACTATTGTATTTGGAAACTAGCAGAAAAGCTTGGGAAACCTAGTGATGAAATAGAGCTTTTTAAAAGGAGATCTCTTAATTATAAAAATGTTTTTGATACTTCAACAAACTTCATGAGAGGAAAATCTGCAAGTGGAGATTTTGAAGATCCATTTAGACCAGATAAGTGGGGTGGGGTTTTTACAGAGGGTAGCGCATGGCACTATACCTGGTCTGTATTACATGATCCACAAGGATTAATTAATTTAATGGGAGGTAAGAATAATTATATAAAAAAAATGGATGAAATATTTACCTCTAAACCTAGCTCTGATTACAGTTATTATGGATTTAAAATCCATGAAATATTAGAGATGGAATTAGCAGGAATGGGTCAGTATGCTCATGGAAATCAACCTATTCAACATGCCATATATTTATATAATTATGCTCAACAACCATGGAAAACACAGGAAAAAGTACGTTATGTTATGGATAACCTATATGGTTCAGGAGCAGATGGGTATTGTGGAGATGAAGATAACGGACAAACATCAGCATGGTTTGTCTTCTCATCTCTTGGTTTTTATCCAGTTGCACCTGTAACAGGTCAGTATGTAATAGGTAGCCCTTTATTTAAGGAAGTAACAATAAAGTTAAGTAATGGTAAAGATTTAAAAATTAATGCTGATGAGAATAGTGATAAAAATATTTTCATAAATAGTTTTAAGTTTAACCAATTAGAATCTAATAATAACTGGATCGATCATAATATTTTAAAAGAGGGTGGTGTTATTGATTTTGAAATGTCGAGCACCCCTAATTTAAATTGGGGTTCAGACAGAAATTCTGTTCCTTATTCCATGTCAAAAGATGAATAATTTTTATTATTTTTATTTAATAATAATAACTTTTAACTATGGATGCACAAAAAAATATCATAAAAGTAAGGGTTCACGATGGAATAGTCGGCCTTTTAAATATCAGCTCAATCTTACTTGCTAGTCAATTTGGTCTTAATTGGATCTATGTTGCTGTAGCCGTTGCAGTTTTACAAATAATAAGTCCAATCACAAAATTCTGTCCTGTATATACAATATTAAATAAATTAATGCCTGATACCGATCCTATCCAAAATGGAAAGTAAAGATTCTAATGGGAATTGTTTAGTTGATGGTGACACAGTTATTTTAATTAAAGATTTAAAAGTAAAAGGCACTTCTGTTACTATAAAAAGAGGTACATCAATTAAGAATATTAGATTAACTAATAATGCAACAGAAATTGATTGTAAGTATAAAAAAGTAAAAGGATTAGTACTCAAAACTGAATTCGTTAAAAAAAATTAATATTATGAAACACATTAGCTATAGAACTGGAAACCCTGCATTAAACTCAAAATCTTTTGCATCTCAATCCAATAATAGAAGAGGGGCCGCAATGCTTGAGGTTATGACAATTAAAGGAACGGTAGATAAAACAGCAATGGGGTTATTTTTACTAGTTTTGTCTGCTTATTATACTTTTAGCCCCGAGATGACTTTTTTTATTCCTATTGGTGTATTTGGGGGATTAATTGTGGCGATTATTACAATTTTTAAAAAAGAATGGTCTCCTATTACAGTCCCTATATATGCTATTTTAGAAGGCTTGGCACTGGGCTCTATTTCTTATATATTTAATGCAAGTTATGAAGGAATTGTTGTTCAAGCAATTGGCTTAACCATTGCAATATTAGCTTCATTACTACTTGCTTACAGGTCAGGGATTATAAAGGCAACTGAAAACTTTAAATTAGGTGTGTTTGCAGCTACAGGAGGTATATTTTTACTTTATATGGCTAGCTTTATTATGAGTTTTTTTGGAGCTTCAATTTCGGTGCTTGATCCGACAAACAGCTCACTTGTGAGTATTGGAATAAGTTTGTTTATCGTGGTTATTGCTTCTGCGAACTTAGTAATTGATTTTGACTTTATCGAAGAGGGAGCAGAAAAAGGAGCCCCTAAATACATGGAGTGGTATGGTGCATTTGGACTTTTAGTTACATTAATCTGGTTGTATTTAGAGATACTCAAGCTTTTAGCTAAAACAAGAAATAGATAATTTTAAATTTTGGAAATTAGACTAGGGATTTCAAGTAAATCCAATGTAACTGCCAACCCAAAGACCTCTCTTAACTGTACTTTTTTTACTGCATTGTCATCATACCTGCACTGGATTATCAAACTTGTAGATAGATAATCATTAATTTTCATAAAAGCAGAGATAGTATAATCTACATCTATGTTTTCAGCATTTTGAAGATAATCTGAATATAAACTTAAACTTTGTTCAAGAATTACATTTTCAATTAATTCAAATTTATAGAATCCAGTTAGTGATGCTCCTAATTCAAACCTAGAGGTGTTGCCCTTAGAAATACCAAAATATTCTTCTCCATCATTAAGGTTTGATGTGAATTTTTTGTTTGCTATAATTAGCCTTCCGGTAACGGGAGCCATATTAATCCAAAAATCTTTTGACTTTTTCCAATACACACCTACACCTAATTGTATATAAGCAGGAGAAAAGAACCTAGTTGTTTCATTTCTTTGTTCAACCCCGATAGAGCTATTTGAATACTTGTACCCTCTTGCAAACTGAGTTTTGAAATTCACAAAACTTGAATAACTTAATTCTTTAGTAAAGTTTTTACCAACTAATGAATTAATTTCAATTCGATCATCTGTCTTTTTAGAAAATTTGCTATCACTGTTTTTATTTATTCCAAAAGCACCAATCATTTTTGTGTCCCATGCCCAGCCATTTTTGTAATAGTTTAGATTATAATCTACTGCTAAAGCACCTGCTATACTATTCTCTCCACCTGAAGTCCAATTGCTAAATGCAGATTGATTTACAAGAAAAGTTAGTTTGCCTGATTTATCCCAGCCTTCTTGTTTAAGAGAATCTACAACAATTGTTTGTGATAATACATTTACAGTAACGAGAACATTTAACAACAGAAATAATTTTTTATTCACTTCTTTTTTTTAATATTACAGAGATAATAATTTTGTAAATTTAATAATATAATAATTTTATAATGATGAATAGAGTAATATTTTTTTTCATAACAGCTTGTATACTTAGCTGTAGTAATAATACTAAAAATACAATCACAGAGGATCAGGCAATATCAGTCTTAAAAGGATTTTTCACAGCGATGGATATTGATAATCTTGGCAGTGATTTAGTATTTGATTACACTACTACAGACTTTGTTATTTATGAAATGGGAGATAAGTATGATTTGGAATCTTTTTTAGAAATTATTAAATCACATTTTAAAAAGGGATACATTTCTACAGAATGGAGTCTTTATGACTTTAAAGTAAGTATCGACAGTAATACAGCACATATTAGTTATTCAAACAAAGGCAAATTTACTTTTATTGAGGATGGGATTACGAAAGAAGAAAACATACTATGGTTAGAAAGTGTGTATTTAAAATATGAAGAAGATGTTTTAAAATTAAGCTTTCTTCAGTCCGATGATATATCAAGAGAAGTCATTGAACTAAATAGTAAGTAATTTCACTTATATGAACCATTTATTTAAGTTTTCTTTATTATTCATATTTCTATTATATAATTGCAGTAATGAAAATAATGATTCTATAGAAATATCTGAAAACTGGACTTTTAAAAACAATATAGATTCAGTTTGGTTAGAAGCCTCAGTCCCAGGTGATGTTCATACAGATTTATTAAAAAATGGACTTATAGAAGATCCATTTTACAGACTAAATGAGCATGATCTTCAATGGATAGACAAAACTGATTGGGAATATAAGACAGAATTTGATTTATCGCAAAAGGATCTTAATAGCCATTCTCTTGCTTTAGAATTTCAAGGTATCGATACATATTCATCGATTTATCTAAATGATTCTTTGATTGGAACTACCGACAATATGTTTATTGGAAAAACAGTTGATATTAAAAACTTTGCTAAACTAGGGAAAAACAAACTTTACATTAAGCTTTTTTCACCAATTAACATAGGAGTCAAACTTCATGATAGTCTAGGATATGATATTTCTTCATTCAACGGCAATGATTTAGCAGAAATTGGCAAGGTTGAAGGGAATAAAAGAGTTAGTGTTTTTACCAGAAAGGCTCCTTATCATTTTGGTTGGGATTGGGGACCAAGACTAGTAACTAGTGGTATTTGGCAGCCAATTAACATAAAAACATGGAATTACTTTAATATTGAAGATTTATATATAAGACAAATAAGTCTAGATGAAAGCGCAAGCTTAGTTGCTGAAATTGAGCTGGAGTCGTATCTAGAAATTGACGAAATGATCTCTGAAATATATGTAGATAATCAAAAAGTTTCTACGGATCTTATTTACATAAATAAGGGCGCTAATAAAATTGAAATACCATTTACAATAAAGGATTATGAATTATGGTGGCCTAATGGCATGGGTAATCAAAACATGTATGATGTTAAAGTAAAGCTTCAGTCAAATAACAATTTTGTTACATCATCAAAGAGAGTTGGGCTTAGAGAAATTAATTTAGTCACTTCACAAGATAGCGTCGGTAATAATTTTTATTTTGAAGTAAATAAAAAGCCTGTTTTTATGAAAGGTGTAAATTACATTCCTCAAGATATTTTTTTAAATAGAGTTTCTGATGACAAATATGAAGAATTATTGGAATCTGCAGTGGATGCTAATATGAATATGATTAGAGTGTGGGGAGGCGGAATATATGAAAATGAAATATTTTATAATTTGTGTGATGAAAAAGGACTGCTGGTTTGGCAAGACTTTATGTTTGCTTGCGCTATGTATCCTGGAGATGAAGATTTTTTAAAATCTGTAGAACAAGAAGCTAAATATAATGTAAAAAGACTTAGAGGGCATCCGTCTATTGCATTATGGTGCGGAAATAATGAAGTTAGGTCAGCATGGAAAAATTGGGGATGGGAAAAAGATGTAATGGAAAATCAATCTCCTGAAATTGCAAGTGTGATTAGTAAAGCTTATGATGATGTTTTTCATAAAATTTTGCCTGAAGTCGTTAATAATTTAGATACTAGCACTGCTTATTGGCCTTCTTCACCAGGAAGTACTTTTTCTGGAGGAACAGAATCTTACACCAGTGGTGATGCACATTATTGGGGGGTTTGGTGGGGAAAAGAAGATTTTGAATCTTACAATCAAAAAGTACCTAGATTCATGTCTGAATTTGGATTTCAGTCATTCCCAGAGTTTTCAAGTGTTGACAAGTATACCAATGAATCTGATTATAGTATATATTCAGAAGTAATGAAATCTCATCAAAGATCAAGTATTGGAAATAGTACAATTGAAGACTATATGCTTAGGCATTATAATAAGCCAAAAAGCTTTAAAGGATATTTATATGTAAGTCAAATTTTACAAGCTTATGGTATGTCAATAGGAATGGAATCTCACAGGAGAAATAAAGGTTACTCCATGGGGAGTTTATATTGGCAGTTAAATGATTGTTGGCCAGTTGCATCTTGGTCAAGTATTGATTATTTTGGAAAATGGAAAGCTCTTCATTATTCTACCAAAAAAGCCTTTCAGCCAGTTTTAATTAATTTTCTCAAGACTGATAGTGAAATAGAATTACATATAATTTCGGATTTACTAGAATCAAAAGAAGTTGATTTAAATCTAAAAGTCTTAAGTTTTTCTGGTGAGGTTTTATATGAATTAAATAAAAGTTATTTATTGCAGCAAAACTCAACCATGAAAGCTGAAAGTTTGTCTATTGATTGGCTAAATAAAAACTTTGACCCTAACTCTAGTTTGTTGGTAGCCTCATTGTTTTCTGAGGAAATAGAAATTTCTAACAATAATTATTATCTGTCAGAATTTAAAGATATCAAATTAACAAAACCATTAATAGAATATGAGATAGATGAGCTAATAAATACCTTTGAAGTTAGTTTAAAGTCTAAAAATTTAGTTAAAAATGTTTTTGTTGATATAGCCTCAAGTCAAAATTTTTCAGATAATTATTTTGATATGATACCTGGTAAAGAATATAAAATATCCATCAATAAAGAGGAGTCTCTAACATTAGATGATATAAAAAGAAAAATTAATTTCTTGAGTTTATTTGATACTTATTAAGCTTTTGAGATGTTTTTAATAAAATCTAAAGGAGTTTGAAATCTTTTGCCTTTGTCGTCTAAATTTATTACACCTAATAAATTCATTTTGTTTTCTATCAATGCTGTTAATTTACTTAATTGAAACTCTATTTCCATTTTCTTTTGCACACCATTTATCTGATGATATAACACGTTTTCTTGATCAAATATTATTTCAGATGCATCAATTTTTCCCACAAGTATTTCTCTTGCTTGATGAGAAATTTCGATATTATTTATAAAATCTATGTAGATTGTATTTGCCATTCTGAAACTAACCCCAATTAGTTGTTTAATTTTTTTTTGGTATATATTCCATAGATTTTTATGTTTTTTTATTTCTAGTGAAACGTTAAGGTTAAAAAGTTCATACTCGTTATTGTATGCTGCTAATATCTCAGAGTTTTTGTCAAAATGTGTAAAGTATAGTGAAGTTTTTATTATTTTAATTAGTTTAAATATATTTTCATTAAACTTTATAAATCTGTTAATTCCTTTTGATTTATAAACAATATAATTATCATTAGAGTTATTTATAGTTGAAGTTTTTATATGTTTATATTTCACCATTTCTATCGGCGTCATTCCTTTAAAAATTATCATTGCTATAAATAATGAGATTGCCTGAAGCTCATATATGTCTTTTGAATTGAAGATGGCCTTTTCAATTTCAGTAACTTTTATTTTTCTAATAGTTGATTCTTTTTTATTTGTCTTCTCAATTAAGTTATTATCAAATATATTATTATTTACAATTAGGTCTTGTTTACGTGCCTTATTTACAATTACCTTTAGTTTTTTTAAGTATGCATTTACAGAAGAAATCTTTATGCCGTTAAATTGAGTATTTGCTTTAAATTGTACTAAATTCTCTCTATTAAGATCTTTTAAGTATAGCTCTCTATTTATTTCAAGATGTTTTCTAAATACACCAATAGTATTCAAATAGTCTTTTTTAGTGAATATAGATACATCATTAAAATTTTTATTTATAAAACTTTCTATAGATTTTACTTCAATACCATTTTTTAAATATTTTTCACACTGGGAAAATTTCCATTTTCCTGAATTTAAATTCTCAAGAGCTTTAATTTTTTGTAATTTAAGTTTCTCTAATAAAATGTTTTTGGAGATGTGATTTGACTCTGTCTTACTAATTTCATCTTTAATGTAATTATCCATGTTTACATATAGCTCAGTTTTAATCTTTTTCCTGTAATTCGTGCCTTTAATATCAAAGTATATATTTGATAAATTATTTTTATTCCTATATGACGATATTTTAATTAATATTTTCAATTAGTGTTATAAATAAGTTATAATTTATTCGTGTTATAATTTTTTTTGATCTGTTAATAAACATTTTAATAATCAGAAAACTTTAACCAAAGTAAAGTGGTTGCAATTTACATAAATTGCTTAATATAACATAGAAATCTTATTTAATTAATTCTTTTAATGGGGTTTTTAAGAAAAAATGGAGATTAGTCTTTTTATCATAATGCGTCTAATCATTTGCGCTATTTAGTTATGCTTGTAGATTTTATATATAAAATAAGACTTTTGAAAAGCACTAAACTTATATTCTTTTCTTTCGGAATCTATTATAATCTAAGAAATAATTTATTCTTATTGAAAATTGGTGTCCTATGTCTTTTCCAAATAAATTATCTAAACTTTCTGTGTATGATATTAATGATTGATCGTCATTACTATAAATCTGATTTCTATATAAAACTGTTGCAGAACTTCCTGGAGCAAATCTCCAATTATATGATAAATCCAAATTCCAAATATTAAAGTTGGCATTAGGGTTCTCATCAAATGGATAGGCTGCTATTGAATTGCCAATTCCATTTTCTTGTAGACTATAATATCTTTTGTAATTAACACTACTCCAATAATTTCTGAATTCAAGAGCAATCTCTTTATACGAATCTACATTGTAAATCATATCAAATACCGCTTGATTTATTTTTACATCTCTTATTCCTATTATTACATCAGGCCCCTCATTTCCTGCGTAACCTAAATCATCCTCTTCTTTTGAGACTCCAATTCCCAGGCTAGTATTAAGTCTTTCTGATATTTTATAATTTAAACCTGCTGCAAAACCAATTTTTTTATTTTCTTCTCCATAAAATTCATTAATACTTTTTAAAGCGTTTAATTCAATTGCGTAAACAAAATCTTTTGTATTATCTGAATCTAAATCGTAACGAAAGCCAAACTCTTTAGGCTTTAATACAAATAGACCATCAACTCTTGGTTCAAAAAAATCTTTATTTAATGTTCTAAGCTCAACTTCTAATCTATTTTTAAACAGTTTGTTTGTTTCAAAAAACAACTCAGCTTCGTAGTTGTTGTTTCTTTTTATTGAAGGAGTATACCTTCTTCCATGTCTTACTGATAATTTAAGCTCAAATTGATTAAAATATTTTGTTGGGTTAAAAATCTCATATGAAATATTGGCAAAAACATTTTGATTATTATACCATCTTGAGATACCCATGTCGTCCTGGTTATAGTTCTCGTCGGTAGTCCAAACCCCAGTCATCCATCTAAAATTACCCTTAGTTTTGTTAATTTTAAAAGTTGTTTTGTATCCATCTGTTGAATTTCCATTTTCTTTTATATCACTTCTTAGAACAGAACCTTCAATTCTATAATTATTTTTTTTTGTTCTATAATCTAAATTTAAAGTGGAAACTATAGCATTTCTAAAATTTGAATTACGATTTACACTTGTATTTAAAAATGTAATTGAAGAATTATTTTTAAGTTGCTGATCTAAAACAACTATATTGTAATTTGTGAGAGGTTCTAGGGTTACTTCTCTTTGATTTTGAGTTATTGAGTCCTGAAGTATAGCAGTTGTTTTTTTTGTTATTGCATTGAAGAATCCAATACCCAATTTATTGTCAGTTCTTCCAGAAACTTTAATTGCATTAATGAGATCTATTGAGTTATCCGAACTTAACACGGATTCATTATCTTGTAGATAATCTTCTGGATTCACATCTAAATCTCCTCCAATTCTTCTGCTGTAAAATACTCCTCCACGATCAAAAAGCTCAGTTCCTTCTGTAAAAAAAGCTCTCTTCTCATCAAATTGTTGCTCAAAAGGACTTAAGTTCAATTCTACATCATCAAATTTAACCTGTCCAAAGTCTGGTATTAATGTTGCATCTAAAGTAAAGGCCTCATTAATTCCATATTTTATGTCCATACCAGCCGAAAACCCGGTCCCTGTATTGCCTTTGTATAATTCTGAGTTAACCTGACTGTATGGATAAAAGAATAATCTTGTTGGAGGATCTATATTTTGTATTCCGTTAAGATTACCAAGATACTCACTATATGATCCAACCGATCTGTCAACATAATTCCAGGTATATATTTCATTAAGGTTAAAAATTCGTCTGTAAAAATTTAATCCCCAAGTTTGAATTTCTTTTTTGGGGAACCTTAACGCACTGTATGGAATTTTAAATTCTGCATACCATCCATTATCATCTTTAGAAACCTTCGCATCAAAAACTGCATCAAAGTTTGAATCCCCTTCATCATAGTCTCTAACAGATTTCATATCCGCTATAGTCCCTGCACTTGTAACAATAAAGCTTAAAAAATTAATATCGTCGTTGTAAGGATTTAAGCTGATCCCAATAAAATCTGTCTTTTTTTCATAAAACTCATCTCTTTGACTAATTTCACTAGCTATATTTTTACCATCTGGATCTAACATCGAAGCAGCAAAATATACGGCTTCGTCATCATATACAATTTTTACTGTAGTTGGATGAGAACTTCTTGCTGGACCAACATTTGAAGGTCTTAACATATAAAAATCAGAGTTAGTTTCAGCTGTAACCCAAGCATTATCATTTAATATCCCATCTATTATAGGTGTATCAGTAACTCTTTTGGCAAGGGCATTTTTTCTTACCTGTGAAAAACCAGTAAGGTTTAAACTGATAAGTAATATGCTTAAAATATAAAATCTAATATTCATTTTCTCTACACTCTGAACAAATATCTCTAAATAAATACTTTTGTATATCTAATTTTATGTTAAAAATTAATTAAATTTATATTTAATCAAAAAACAATAATAATTATGAAAAATTTCATTTATGTTACATTTTTATCCATTGTAGCATTTTCTTGTAACCCAAATCAAGAAGCAATGAAGACTTTTGAGGAAAACACCAAAACAATGGACATTCTTTTTGAAAGTTTTGCTAACGAATCTGTAGACTATTCAAAGTTTGCTGATGATGTGGTCTTTAAAGGTACTTTAGTTGGTGCTAAAGACTCATTATCTTTAGATGAAATCAAAGCAATACATAAAGAGCTTTTTGCTAAATATGATTTTAAGTATATGGCACCGATGAAATATTTGACAGGAGTTAATGCTGATACTGGTGTAACAGATGGTTCTGTAAGAATGTATTATGACCAGGAAGTAACTCTTACTACTACTGACTCCACACAAGCAAAATCTGTTATTGTATCCATTTATGAATCATTTGATTTTAACGAAGAAGGAAAAGTTACCTATGTCCAATGGTATTGTGATTGGACTGGCTCTTTAGCTTATTTAGAAGAATGATTTAAAATTAATCACAAAAAAAGTCCAAACAATTTGTTTGGACTTTTTTTGTTTATGGCAAAGCTGCGATGTTATTTAGGGTTATAGACTCTAACTCCATTTTTATAAACATCATTTTTATCTAAACTCATTTTTTTAGTTTTAAATTTAGAATATAAATCCATTTGATCGTTATAATGCTTTGAGCTTGGTTCATCACTAGCTCCATAAGAAATAATACTTTCTATTTCTACAATGTCGTCTTTAAATTTAACAAGTGAAATATAGGATTCTCCGTGTGTGATTTTAATTTTACCATCTTTATATTTAGTACCTTTCATTGCAGTTATTACATCAGGTAATCCAAAAATACCGATCTCTTTATCACCTCTAACAAGCTTTTGAAAATCACCTAATTTTATATTAACTGAATTAAAATGTTTTAGCAAATGATCTTTAGTATGCGTAATTAGATCTATTATTTCAATTTCGTCAAATATTTTTTTATAATTTATATTTTTAAACTTATTTATCAGTTTATAATATAAAACTGCATAATTCGCCGCCCCAATAGAATTGGGGTCTGTTGACATGTCCCAGTTTTGTAAATTTAGAATGACGTCGGATAATTTTGGGTATTTTAAAGGATCAATTTTCCAAATAACATTTATGTCAAGAAAACTATAATTTAATGGTCTAGGAAGTTTGTGATCATATTTGATTTGCTTAAAAGTCTTATAATCTATTGTATCGTAAGAATTAATTAAATTTCTAATTCTTGTACTTCTGTTATTATCATATGTCTCAAAATTCATTGTTTTTGAAAAATTCTCTTCTTTAGGATTCTCTTTAGCACTTGTAGATTTAAAAGGGGAATGATTTGCATTGTATATAAATCCCGATTTAGGATTAATAACCTGCGGAAGATCTTTTATTTCGTAATATTCTTTCCATAAGTTTTTACTTTTACTTCCGTCCACTATTTTAGTCCAATCGTTTTGTTCATTTCTAATTGGAATTATTCCATTTGAGATATAAAAAATAGTATCATTTTTATCTGCATAACCAATATTATAACCTGGAATTGATTTCATATTCAAAACATCATAAAACTCGTTAAATGATGTTGCTTTATTCATTCTCCACCATTGCTCTAGCGCTTTTATGTTATATAGGCTTGGAGTTCTAACAGAGTAGAATCCGGATTTATTTTTTAAAGTTGGACCGAAAACACTTTTGTAATAAGTTTTTTTGATCCCTATATTAATTCCGAGTATTCTATATTTTAATTTTGCTTTGAACTTTTCTAGTTTATACTCTTTATCATCTACTATATATATATTCTTTTTCGAGTTATGCATTTTTAACTTAAATAAATCTGCCTTATCAGGGTAATTTACTGTATGTGTCCATGCTAAATGTTCATTAACACCAGTTAAGATACAAGGTGCTCCTGCAAAAGTAGCACCAAGTATGTTTGTACCCTCTTCACTATTTAAATGAACCTCATACCATGAATTTGGGCCATCTAATGGTTGATGAGTATTAATAGCAAGATAGGTTTCGCCATTATTTGTCTTATTGTTATTAAAAGCAAATGTGTTAGATCCTTGAATGTCTTCGTTTATTCCGAGGTTTGATAAATCATAAGTATTATTAGAAATTATTTTACTTACTAATTGATCTGCACCATTAGAAATAAATAACTGCAAAAAAGAGTAATTCAACATCTTTTTTGGTGTAACTGGAAATAATTCTTCAACTAAGACCTTATCTGGGTGTAGTTCTGCATATCTATTGAGTCCTTGCGAGTACCCCTCAAGAAGTTTTACAAAATCTTTGGAAAGAGTTCCAAACAGTTTTTCTACTGTTTTGTCAGACTCTATAAACTGAGTTAAAAAATCTACTATTATTCCCTCATTAGCTAAATAGCTACTTAGTAATTGATTTCCGGCTAAATAGGCTTTTTGAATAGTCATAAAATCATCTTCACTATGTGCCCATGCTAGTCCGTAAGAAGTATCTGCATCTGTCTTTCCGTAAATATGTGGAACCCCATAAGCGTCTCTGACTATTTCAATATCGAGAGGGTTTATCTGTCCATAAGAAATTGATATAGAAATAAAAAAAATAAAGATTTTGTACATAAGTTTATTTATTATAGTTTTTTTTCAATAAAACTTATATTAGAATTCATTATCTCTGTTAAAATGTCTTCTAAAATTATTTTATAATTTCGTATAGTTTCATCATTTACTATTGAAGTATTATCAAATCTTGTACCGAAGTTGAATTTTAATAAGCCAGATTTTAAATTTTTAAATGATATTATACCAATCTCTATTGGCAAGTTTTGATTATTAGTCATACTGTAAGCATATGCATAAAATAGTAGTTGAAACCAATTTTTAATCTTATCGTAATCCATTTCTAGATTTTCCCAACTTGAAATATTTAGTTCTCTTTTTTCTATTTTTTTTCCTGTCTTATAGTCTATGATTCTAAGTGATCCATTTAAATTATCAATTCTATCAATTTGCCCCTTTAGATTAATCTCTTCTTTAAATTTTTTACTTTGAAATTTTACATTAAAATTTTCTTCAATTCCAATAATTTGGATTTTATTTCCTTTTTCTATTGATTCAATTTCAAGTTTAATAAAATCAGAAATATATTTAATGGCAACTTTTAATATAATCAAGTTTTTCCCAGTTTTGAATTGGCCATTATTATAGATTATTTTGAATTGGTTCTTTACTATTTTATCTAATTTCTTTAATTGAGCCTTTAAGTATTCTGTTGTTATAAATTTATTTATTAAAGGTTTGTATATCTCTTTTAAAGATTCATGAATTACAGTCCCCAAAGTGTTGGATTCAATAGTTTCTTCAACTCTCAATTCATCAGGTATTTTTAATATTTTTTTGTAGTAAAAAGTTAATGGTTCTCTAATATATGATAGAATAGATGAAGCAGAGAATCCCTTTTTTGCTAAGTTTTTTAAATCATTTATTATTTCATTTGTTTTAGAGATTTCAATTAAATTTTCCTCATTTTTAGGAGTGTATGAATTGATAATTATTTGATTAATTTTATGTATACCCTCAAACTCTAGTTGCCTTATAAATCTACTTTTCTCACCCCCTTTTAGCGCATCTACTTCAGTATTATAAATTAAATGAACATTCTTAGCTCTTTGAATGAGTCTATAAAAGTGATAAGAGTAAATAGCGTCTTGTTCTTTGTATGTTGGAATATTATTATCAATTTTTACATCGAATGGGATAAATGAATTTTCGGTATTTCCCGAGGGAAGAACTCCTTCATTTACAGAGCTTATTATAACTGTTTCAAAATCTAAAACTCTAGATTCTAAAAGTCCCATTATTTGAATCTTTGAAAAAGACTCACTATTAAATTTTAATCTCTCATTTCTTACTATGTCTTGGAACAAATCAAATAAAATAGTAATGGAATTTATAAACTTAAATTTTTTCTTAAGAACAAATAATTCATTAAAAATCTCATTAAATCTATAAAGGTGTTCAACTGTCAAGATTCCACCATCTTTAATTAAGAAACTATTTCTAATTTGTGTTATTAATTCTTTGGAATTTGATATTGCTATATCAACATTGTCAGACCAACTTTTAAATAATAGTTTTATTAACCCTTTCTTAACTTTTATGTTGCTGATCAAAAATTCTAACTTAATATTTACAATATTTCCATTATTTATTTTTTCAATAATTAGATCTGAATAATTTATTTCCTCTAAATTAAAGAGAGGTTTTATTAATTCGTGGGATAATATTGATATTACATCTTTATAGTAATAAGTAGTTTGTGCCTTTGTATGTAGCCTAAATAGTTTATAAAACAGAGAACTAACAGAACTAGAAAAAAGTGGAAACCCCATTGTTATATTAACCCCATCAACTCCTTTAGGTAATGAATTTAGCATTGGAATTAACAAGGATTCATCCCCAAGTATTATAGCTATTTTTCCTTCATTTCCAATATTTTTTTTTACTATTTCGCCTATATATTTAACCTGACCTATATTTTTTGAAATGCCTACTGAATCAATATTTTTTTTTGCAGAGTAGTTGTCATTAATCCAATTTATTTCCTTGTTTTTATAGTAAGGCCAATTGCTTCTGTACTGATTTATAAAAAATGCTGAATTATTAAAAGTTGAGTTTATTGAGATTTTATCTATATCCCAATAAATTTCAGCTAATCCTGTTTTTAAGAATTCCTGAATAACTAAAGATTCAATTTTGTTTAATGCGTTAAAACCAATAAACACGTATTTTAGATCTGCTTTTTTTTTAATATAATTTTGGACATTATTTAGAGCTTTTTTTTCTAAAATTCCCTGATAACCTGAGTTTATATTTAAAAGGTGATTTGAGAATTCCCTATAGTAACTTTTGATATTACTCCAAAAATATAGATGTCTTTTTACCAGCTCTGTTGGATTAGAATCTAAAGACCAATGATCCATCTCTTTAACTGCCTTTAAATAATCAAATACTTGGCTTGGATCTTCTATTTCTTTATCAATTAAATTAAAGTCCTGAATTAATATTCTACTCCATTTGATAAAATCTTCAAATTTTTCTTGTTTATCTTTGGGAGTAATTTTTAAGTAAATTGAATAAAATTCAAATATTAACTCTGTATTTGAAAGAAGTTTTAGCTCAGACAGTTCTTCAATAAAATTTTCTATACTTACAATTTCAGGCGAAAAAATTGTTCTAGAAATTACTTTTGAAAGTGTTTTTTTGAGATGGTAGCCAGATCTTTTATTTGGAAGAATAAAAATAGATTGAGAAAAATCAAAATTTTGATTTTTAAGATCTAAAAGAACTTTCTTTATAAAACTATCCATTTCATAAAAATAAAAAACGCTTCTTAATTAAGAAGCGTTTTTTAAATATATAATTTTAAAAGAATTTTTAGGTTATCTTATAAATTACTTAACAAGAATAATCTCTACTCTCCTATTATTAGCTCTACCTGCTCTTGTGTCATTAGTATCAATTGGAGCTGATTCACCAAATCCTTTGGCGGTTAATCTTGATGCAGCTACACCACTGTTAGTTAAATAATCTACAACAGCTTTTGCTCTTTTATCAGAAATCTTTTGATTAACTTTTTTTGAACCTTTACTATCACAATGCCCTTCTACAGAGAAATTAGCTTTTGGGTATGCCATTAAAATTTCAACAATCGCATCAAGTACTGGTGGAGTTCCATCAGTAAATTCTGAAGAGTCAAATGCGAAATTTATTGTTCTAGAGTAATCAACTAGTTGAGCTAAAGCTTCGTCACTTGGATATATTTCAGGACAACCATTATTAGCCACTGAACCTGCTTCAGAAGGACAGTCATCGTCTTTGTCTAAAACGCTATCACCATCACT
>JADHRR010000014.1:0-27535 GCA_016777305.1 Flavobacteriaceae bacterium | reverse complement strand
GTCCAAGTGAGTGTTCCTACCTCTCTATATCTTACAAAATACTTGAAGACCATACATGCACTATCATTCATATTGTTCCAAGTAATCTCTGCCTTTGTATCAGTTACCCAGTTGTTAGATAATCCTGTTGGTGATGGATCACTACAATTCATGTAAGTACAAGAACCATCATCAATCGTTGCAATAGGATCATAGTTATTTGCTAATGGATCGGTACAACCAGCATAAATACAAGAACCATCATCTGTATTAGCGCCTGGGTAGAAATTAATAGCATTTGGATCAGTACAGCCATAAACAAATGGAATACAAGAACCATCATCACATGTAGCTAGTGAATCATAATTAAAAGCAAGTGGATCTGTACAACCAAAACTACAGTAAGTACAACTTCCATCATCAACTGTAGCTAATGAATCATAGTTATTTGCTAATGGATCAGTACATCCAGGTGTTCCTGAAATTGAACCACCAAACATTACACTATCTAAGTAATAAAAGTCTCCTGCTCCTGCATTTCCAAAATCATAAAATATACTTAACTTATCGTAAGTGTAAGTAAAGTCTATTTGAGCAGTTCCCGCAGATTGATTTGCAAAATCAAAAATGAGAGATTCCCAAGCTCCAGAAGTTGTAGTTACAACATCTGTTTCTACTGATTTGGTAGGATCATTAGAATCTTCTGCTTTTAATTTAATTGTAACTCCTGCACTTGGCGAATAAACATGAGCAGTCATAATTGTTGCTCCACTAGCAAAAGGAATTGAAGTTGCAAAACCAGATGCAGTACCTAATGTAGTACCAGCCCAAGTCTGTGCTCCAGGTGTTTTTTCGCTTTGTAAAACATTGTTAACTAATCCTGCAGGATCAGCAACAACTGAAGATGTATTTCCACCAAAGTCAGATACTGTATAGTCAACAGTAGTATCATCCCATGAAACAGGTAAATCAATCTGAGAAAGTGTAGGTGTATATGTACATGATCCATCATCAACAGTAGCTAAAGGATCATAATTTGTTGCATTTGAATCTGTACACCCAGGAACTCCTAAAATACTCCCACCAAATACTACACTATCTAAGTAATATATATCTCCATTACCATTATTACCAAAATCATAAAAAATTGATAGTTGATCGTAAGTATATGTAAAATCAATTTGTGCAGTTCCAGGGGCTTCATTTGCAAAATCAAAAACTAATAAATTCCAGCCGTTAGCAGTAGTAGTAACAGCTTCTGTTTCCACAGATTTTGTTGGATCTGTGTGATCTTCTGCTTTTAATCTAACTGTAATTCCTGAATACGGAGAGTATACATGCGCTGTCATAACAGTAGCTCCACTAATAAATGGAATTGGAGTAGCAAAACCAATTGGAGTACCTAATGTAGTTCCAGCCCAAGTCTGTGCTCCAGGTGTTTTTTCAGACATCAGAACATTATTCAAAGGATTTAATGGATCTAAAGTAACAGAAGAAACATTACCTCCAAAATCAGAAACTGTATAGTCTACTGTAGAATCATCCCATGAAACAGGTAAATCAATTTGAGATAATGTCCAAGTATAATTACAAGAACCATCATCTAAAGTTGCCAAAGGATCATAATTTAATGCAGCTGGATCAGTACAACCAGTAATTGCTCCCCCAGCAATAAATTCTACACTATCTAAATAAAAAACAGTGCTACTTGCAGGAACATTACCAAAATCATAAAAAATAGATAACATATCATAAGTGTTAGCAAAATTAATAGGAGCTGTTCCAGCAACTTCATTTGAAAAATCAAAAACTAGAGTTGTCCAAGCATTTGCGATAGATAATGTAACCTCTGTTTCAACTGATATACCTGGATTTGTATGATCTTCAGCTTTTAATCTAATATTTATTCCAGAAACAGGAGAATATACTTTAGCAGTAATTATAGTTTCTCCAGAAGAAAATGGAATGCTACTAGCTAAACTAGGATTTCCTAATGTAGTTCCTGCCCATGATTGAGCTCCAGCTGTTTTGTCTGTCATTAAAACACTATTAGTTGAGTCATTAGGATCAACTGACAAACTTGACACAGCTCCTCCAAAGTCTGTAACAGTATAATCAACAGTTGCTGTATCATCCCAAGTAATAGGTAAATCAATTTGAGAAAGCGGGAGACTATTTACAAGAATTGTTCCCGTCATACCATTTGCTGCATGATTACCAATTGAGCAGTCATAATTATATAAACCTGCAACATTAAACACATAAGATCCTATTACAGCAGGACCAGAAACTGGAGACAAATAGAAAGAAACTGGATTACCAAAACTCACTCCAGTTTGAGAGTTGATATTTCCATTAACATCATGATACCCTCCATCGTTCATCCAAGTTACAGTATCACCAACATTAATTACTAAATAATTTGGATTATAATAATAACTTCCAGAATTTATAGTATATGATGTTGTAACAGGAGGAAGAGTAATACAAGGATCACAAGAACCATAGGTATCATTTGTTGAAACTCCAGCTGTAACAAGAAGTTCTCTATTTGCATAACTAGAATAATCTGTTATTGGTGCACAAGTTCCTCCAGCTAACATATCATCAATTAAATTTTCATCTGAAGAAAAATTGTCAACTGCATACTTATATTCAAAATTACCAAGAGGAATATCTACTATAACTGAGTGTACACCATCTCCATCAGGGTCTGACATAGGTACGCATCCACCACACCATCCAAAATACGGACTTTCAAGGTGAACAAAACCAAATGATCCAGCAGGCTCACAGTTCATATCTACATTAAATGTAGTACTGTATAAACATGAACTATCATCAATTGTAGCTAATGGATTATAATTTGAAGCTAATGGATCTGTACAACCAGCTGTTCCACCAACTAAACCTCCAAAAGCAACACTATCTAAATAATATACATCTCCTACTCCATTATTTCCAAAATCATAGAAAATAGATAGCATATCATAGTTGTATGAAAAATCTATCATTGCTGTTCCAGGGGCTTCATTTGCAAAATCAAACACTAATGTATTCCATCCATTTGCAACTGTTGTAGTAGCTTCTGTTTCAACAGATTTTGTAGGATCTGTATGATCTTCTGCTTTTAATCTCACAACTGTTCCTGCATTAGGAGAATAAACATGAGCACTTATTGTAGTAGATCCAGAAACAAAAGGAATTGAACTTAAAAGTTCAGGGGATCCTAAAGTTGTACCTGCCCAAGTCTGAGCACCAGATGTTTTATCACTCATCATTACATTATTTGAAGGATCTAAAGGATCTACTGTTAAAGAAGAAGAATTACCTCCAAAATCTGTAACTGTATAATCAACTGTAGTATCATCCCAAGTAATTGGTAAATCAATCTGGGATAGTGGCTGACCAGTTCCACCACCTAATCCATCACACGATTCCCATGGTGATGAAAATATAGTGTCACTATTTACTACTGCTAACCTATTAACAAACCCCCACCCATTAGGAGCGCCGGGATCATAATTTATTGTTATACAAGAAAGACTAGAATCCAACTCCTCCTGAATATTCCAATTATCAGCAGAATATTTCCATTCAATAGTATCTTCAGAGAAAGATGTAGTGAATTGCCAAATACTATCTCCATCAGTATCAGTCATTTGCCAACAATTACCACACCAACTGTTAAAATCACCATTAACTTCTGGAGTATTGTGTGGATCTGTAACTCCTCTCATATCTAGCTCAAAAGTTACATTATATGATGAGGGGCCGGAATTACAACCACTACATGAACTCCAACAAACAACCGGAAGAGTTGTATCTCCACTAACCGTTAACATTCTATTAGTATATTGAGTGTTTCCATTTGTACAGCTTTCACCAGAAAATAAAGACTCTTGTATAGTCCAATTATCAGCAGAATACTTAAACTCATAAGTTCCATTAGCTAAATCTATAGTAACATCCCATACATTATCTCCATCGAGATCTGACATTGAAGCGCAATTTCCACACCAACCATTAAAAGTTCCATTTACTTCAGGAGTAGTAAAAGTTGTTGGATCAACAGTAGTCATGTCAACTTGAAAGGTTACGTTATTTTGAGAATTTGCACCTAAATAGAAAATGCAAGTGAGAATTAGAATTAGATATTTATTTTTCATATTTATGTTTATGTTTTAATTTGAGATATTTTCAAATATAATACTTAGTGAACAAAATACACTAAGATTAGTGGTAAATTTACACTAAGTAAGAAACAAATCTTATATTTTTTTTAAGATAATAGGTGAAAGTTTTTCTTTTAGTTCTAAATATTCTTTTTCACTAATTAAACCTAAATCAAATAGGTCTTTTTGTTCTTTTAATTTTAAAATTGCTTCAGATCTTGTTAATGGTCTATTTGAATTAATAATTTCTTCATACTCTAATGCTTTATCTATATCAATAATAGTCCTAAAAGAGCTATTTGCTATGGTAGATAAAAAGGATCCTGAACCAGAACCTTTTTTAGGATTCTTTACATACAAACTTATATACAGTGGTTGCGATTTTCTACTATTCCAAAGCTTGTACTCATCACTTGTAGCATGGGTAGAAAAAATAGACTGAACTACCACTTTATCTCCTGAAAAATGATGTGGTAAAAATTCGTAATCATCATGATTATTTCCTCTTCGTTTATCTTTTACGACGTAAGAATATTTATCATCAAAAATATATTTTTCTTTATTTTTCTTAGCTTTTCCAAGAACTAATGTATCTCCAACCTTTATAACATTACCATATTTTGTAGTATAAGATTTTAGCTTGGTATAGTTCTTGATTTTTGAAAAAAACTCTACATTATTAGCTTGATCATGAGTTAAGTTTAAGTCTTGTGAAAAAGCAAAGATTGGTAGTAGAAAAAAAGTGATTATTAAACGCATAGAATTAATTTAAATTTCTTTCAAAATTAATTTTAAAAAAATAAAATAAAGTAAATTTGCAATCCCTTTAAACAATAGTTATTAACTATAAATATTTAACCCAAATGCACGATAATAAAAGGAAAATCATAAGAGGCCTACTAATAATATTTGCAGCATTTATTTTTATAAAGCTTATCATGAGTTTTAAAAAAGATACAAGTATTAATGAACTAACCGAATCCAAAAGACTTGTAAGTTCTGAAATTGTTAAACTAGAAAAAAATATAATTTCTGTTCCTATTTATGGTAAGTTATTTTCTTTGAAAGAAATAAATATTGTAACTGAAGCAAATGGAATTTTTTACGGAGAAAAATTCAAAACTGGAATGAAGTTTTCAAAAGGCGATACTTTAGGATATATTAAATATGATGAAATAGAAAGTAACCTAAATAGCCAAAAAAGTAATTTACTTAACCAAGCATCAAAGATTGTTTCTGAAATCAAATTTGACTATCCAGATTCTTATCAATCTTGGTTTAATTTTATGGATAAAATTAATTTTAATGATCCTCTTCCTAAGTTACCAGAAATTAAAGACAAAAAATTAAAAAATTATTTATCGGGCAAGAATTTTTTCAACTCTTATTTTACTGCAAAATCTACTGAAGACAGACTCAACAAGCATTTAATTATTTCTGAATTTAATGGTAGTTTAAGTGATGTAAGTATAAAGTCTGGAACAGCAGTAGTTTTTGGCCAAAAAATTGGAAAATTCCATAATCCAAATATGCTTGAATTTGAATCAAATACAAGTATTAAAAATACTCTACTGATTAAAAAAAATATGCAGGTAAATATTAAAAGTGATGAATACTTGGGAGATAGAAATGGTTTTGTTTCAAGGATTAACAAAACTTTAAACCCTTCTTCACAAAACATGAGTGTTTTTATTGAAACTAATGATGATGATCTATACAACGGGATGTATGTCTATGGTAATATAATTGTTGGGGAGGTGGATAACACCTATAAAATTAAAAGAAATCTAATTCAAGAAAATAATGTTTTCACCATTGTAGATAATAAATTAATATCAACTGAAATAGATGTAATTCAAGTTTTTGAAGATAATGCAATTATTAGAGGTCTAAATAATAACGACAGAGTCTTAAATGAACCTATTAAAGGGTCATACAGTGGAATGGAAATAAGATTTAATAAATAGAATGAGGAATCTTATAAAATACTTTGTTAAGTACCCTGTATCTGCAAATATTATAATGCTATTAATTATAATATTTGGATGTATGGGCTTATTTAATTTAAGAAAAACTTTTTTCCCTGAAAGATCTGCTAAAATTATAATTGTTGATGCAGTTTTCCCTGGAGCATCTCCATTGGAAATTGAGCAGATGGTAACTCTTAAAATTGAAGATAATATTGATGGAATTACCGGAATCAAAAGAATTACATCTAAATCTCTAGAAAATACAAGTAGTGTTGTTGTTGAAATTGAAAACAATGCAAATAATCAAGTTGTTATTCAAGATATAAAAAATGCTATTGATAGGATAAACTCATTCCCAGATGATATGGAATCTCCGTCAATCTCTTTGATGGAAGATCTTAATCCGGGTATCTCCTTTGCGATAAATGGTGAGGTTACATTAAATCAATTAAAAAAGGCTGCAGAAGAAATTGAAGATGATTTAAAAGCCATGGATGGTGTCTCAAAAATCAGAATTTCAGGATACCCTGTTGAAGAAATGGAAATTTCAGTAAGAGAAAATGATCTGAAAAAATATAATTTATCGTTTCAAGATCTCAATAGAGCAATTTCTAATGAGAATATTGATATTACTGGTGGAACAGTAAAAAGTCGTGATGAAAATTTCATGATTAGAAGCAATAATAAAAAATATAGTGCAAATGAAATTTCAGAAATTGTAGTAAAAAAAATCAACAACAGAATAATCAAAATTAAAGATGTTGCAAGTGTAGACAGAATTTGGAAGGACATTAGTAATAGAAAATTTTACAATAATACAGCAGGTGTAGTAATAAACGTATTTAATACTAACAATGAAGATATTAGTATTGTTGCGGGAAAGACACGTGCATACTTAGAAAATTTTAATAAAATAAATCAGGATATTAAAGCCGATATTATTATTGACAATTCTATTATTATTGAACAAAGAATAGCACTACTAACTAAGAATGGAGTCATTGGTTTTATTCTGGTTTTATTAATACTAACATTATTTTTACATCCTAGCCTTGCTGGATGGGTTGCTGTAGCAATTCCAATCTCTTTTGCTGGAATGTTTATTCTTGCCTCTTTCTATGGAATTACCTTAAATGTTATTTCACTTTTTGGAATGATAATTGTTATTGGAATTCTCGTAGATGATGGTATTATTATTACTGAAAACATTTATCAAAGACATGAACAAGGTGAAGACCGTATAACTGCTGCAATAAATGGAACACTAGAAGTGCTACCAGCAGTATTTTCTGCAATATTAACCACCATTGTAGCTTTTTCATTATTTTTTATGCTTGATGGTATGCTCGGTGATTTCTTTCCGGAGATGGGATTTGTTGTAATAGGAACATTAATATTTTCATTAATTGAAGGAGTAATCATTCTTCCTACACACATAGCGCACTCAAAAGCCTTAAAAGGTATTCAACCTCCTAATAAATTAAAAAGAATAATAGACAAAACAACTAGTATTTTGGAGAGTCTTAAAAGAAAATACTATGCTCCACTTTTAAGCTATACGATTAAGAACCCATTCACTATCATATTAATCTTCATTTGTAGCTTGGCAATAACTGTAAGTGCAATGAGTGCTGGTTTAATCAAATCAACTGTATTTCCAAATATTGAAGGAGAAAGTATTATTGTAAATCTAAAATTTGAAGCTGGCTCTAGTGAAGAAAAAACTAAAAAATGGATTAACTATATAGAAGACAAAATAATCCAAAAAAATGAAGAAATAAGTAAAGAATTTAATAATGGAAATTCCCTTGTAAAAGCAATCGAGAAAACAATTGGAAACAATCAAGCAGCCGATCAATGGAGTATGTCAGCAGCTCAAAGTTCAGAAAAAAGTTATTTAAATGTAATCTTAACCCCATCTGAAGAAAGGTCTATAGGTACTTCAGAAATAACTAATCTTCTAAAAGATGCAGTCGGAGAAATCCCTAGTGCTGAATCATTAACCTTTGATATAGAAAGCCCTTTTGGTAAAGCAATTAGTATTGCATTATATTCAGAAAATAACAATGAATTATTAAGTGCAATTAAAATATTAAAAGACTACATGATTAATCTTAATATGATGAAGAATATTCAAAGTAGTGATCAAAAAGGATTAAAAGAAATAAAGCTTAAACTTAAAAATAAGGCTTACCAAATGAATCTTTCTACAGCTCAAATTCTTAGCGAAATAAGAAATGGGTTTTATGGCTTTGAATCACAAAGATTACAAATTGGAACTAATGAAGTTAAAATATGGATTAGGTATGATAAAGAAGATAGAAACTCAATATATGATTTAGAAAATATGCGAATCAATATTATGGGTAATAATTATCTTGTTGGTGATTTGGTAAATATCAAAATTGAAAGAGACCTTCTAAGCATAGATCATTTAAATGGAAAAAGATCTGTCCAAATAGATGCTGATCTGTTAAACCCTAAAATTGACAATCCAATTACAATCACGGCTAATGTTGAAGAGTTTATAAATTCTAATATAAAAACTATTTACCCATCAATTAAATATTCTGTTGAAGGTCAAATTAGATCTCAAGCAGAAACAGGTAATTCCCTGAAATTCTCTGGGCCTATTGTGCTCATATTAATGCTAACTATTATCCTGTTCACCTTCAGAAGCTTACTTCAAACATTTGCAGTATTTATTTTAATTCCATTTGGATTTATCGGAGTTGGTTGGGGACACTTTATACATGACTTTCAGCTATCTATGTTCTCATATTTTGGAATGATTGCACTAATAGGAATCTTAGTAAATGATTCTCTTGTATTTATAAGTAAGTTTAATAAAAACTTAAAAGAAGGACTAAAATTTGAAGATGCCCTTACTCAAACAGGATTGTCAAGATTTAGACCTATAATATTAACCTCAATTACTACTGTTGCTGGACTAGCACCATTAATATTTGAAAAGGAACTACAAGCTCAATTTTTAATTCCTATGGCAATAGCAATTGCCTATGGATTAATTCTTGCAACACTTTTAACTCTAGTATTTCTTCCTGCTTTTTTAAAAATTACTAATAGGATAAGATACACTAAAGAATGGATTTTTTCCGGTAAAGAACTAAATGAAGAAGACAGAGAACCAGCAATTAAAGAGATGGAATATGAAAAGATTTAAATTTCATAAAATATTATGTCTAACTATAAGTAGTTGTATTTTACTTACAAACTCAATAATAGCACAAAATATTTTGAGTTTAGAAGATGCTTTGTCAATAACTCTTAAAGAAAATATTGACATAAAAATTAAAACTAATGAGTTAAATCAAGTAAAAAATTACGAAAAAGTTGGTGTTCTGGGCACATTACCAAGGTTGAAAATTAACGGTTCAATTTCAGAAAATGAAGGAACTTCTAGTCTTGAATTCGCTACAGATGATTTTCCTACAATTGAAGATGCAGAATCTGAGTCAAAAAATATTAATGGTAATGTAGAATTTAGCTACAACCTTTTTAATGGCTTAGGCTCGATTTATACATTTCAAAAGCTAAAAAAACAAAGTAACTTAAAGTCAACGGAACTATTACTTCAAATGGAGCAAGTTTTAATTAGAACAGCAAAACAATATTATGACATTGCATATTTGCAAGAACAAAATAAAATACTGCTTGAGCTACTAAATGTTTCTGAAGAAAGGTACAAAAGAATTAAAGTTCAAAACGAATTTGGAAATGCCTCAAAATTAGATTTATTAAGTGCAGAAATTGATTTAAATAAAGATAGTGTTAACGTTATTAATTCTAAATATGAGCTTGATATTGCTAAGGATCAATTGAAACTAATATTAAATACAGAATTAAACGATGATTTTATAGTTAATAATCAAGCTCAAATTAATACTAAGCTAGACTACAATGAACTAAACAAGCAAATAGCAGATAATAATAACAACATTATATTTCAACAATACTTGATTGAAATAGCAAAAAAAGATAAAAAAATAAATTCTGTATCCATATTACCCAAAGTTAATTTCTCTGCTCAGTATGGGTACAACAATACAGAAAGTAACACCAGTTTAATTCTTGATCAAACAAGTTTAGGATTAACAGGCTTTATTAACTTTTCATGGGATATTTTTGATGGGCTAGCTAGAAGAAAGGTTGCTCAAAATATGCAGATTCAAGTAGAATCAAATATTTTAGAGCTTAAAGCGATAAAACAAAAAATACAAAAAGAATTTAATTCTACTTTTCAGCAGTACTCAAATAGTATTAATCTAATAGAAATAGAAAAAAGAAATCAAGCTGCTTCTGAAAAATTCTTTGAAAGAGCTAAAGAGCAATTTTATCAGGGACAACTTAGTAGAAACGATTTTAGGTTAGCTCAAATTGATTTAAGTATGTCTAAAAATAAATTAAATCAAAGAATGTATTCTGCTAAAATTGCCGAGTTAAACTTATATAGATTATCTGGCAAGATTTTAGATCAAACTAAATAATAGATTACTTAAGAAACTTTTTAACCCAGGAGAAATAGTCAATTACTGTAGTTCTTGAAGGGTTTATAGTATCTGAATAAGTCTTAATAAATGCCCTTATTTTTTCTTCAACCAATTTGTTATCTATAATATCATTTATAATAGAAATCAAATCCTTATCAACTGAATAGATTTTATCTTTTAATAACTTTTTATAACAAGATAATAAGGTTTTTATCTTTTCCTTAGCCGATATAAAGTCTTTTATTTCAACTTTTAAAATGATCTGCAATAGATATACTTGAAACTGAAATACATTATCTAAATTCACAAAGTCATGTTGTAGAATTAATCTAGAAATATTTTTCTGAGACACCTTAAATTGTTCTGTCTGAAAATAAATAATTGATGTATTTAAATATATAAATGAGGAGTAAGCAGGAATACTTTTAATCACCTCATTTTGACTAGCCTCTTTTAATACTTTTAAAGATTTTTGTATATCTGTTTCACCATAATTAAGCACTAAAGCATTGTAATAATAAAACATATACTTATCCTCTAAAAAAGCATCATACTCACTCATTGCTTCTTTAAGCTTTTCAGCATATTTTAAAGAAAGTTTATATTCTTTATTTTTATAAGAGCAATTAACCAAATAGGTTAATAAAGTAAGTTTTTCTTCATGATTATTTCTATTAAAGAATTTTTCCTTATTAAATTGTTCTAAGCTAGCTAATAAGAAATCTTGCAGAGCCAGAAACTCTCCATTTTGAAGAAGTATCCTCGAGTACATCTTAAATAATCTAAGCTTAAATCTTGGACTATTTAATAGAATTTCATTTTGTCTAGTCTCCGTAAATTTTTTATTTATAATATTTGTTAATGAAGCTTCAGATTTAGAAAAATTCTGCTTAGTTTTTATATCGTACATTATTCGTGCAAGCAGTATATCTATCTGGTCTATTTCTCTGAGCATATTAATATTATATTCTTTTAATTTTATATAATTTTCAATATCTATAGATATTAACTCATGAGAAAGCTCAATTATCTCGGTATATATAATGGATAATAGTTCATATAGCTCTTCCTTTATGGCAATTTTCTCTGCTTTTATTAAATAATTAAAACTTATTTCTAATTCTGCTCTATTTTTAAAAACTCTAGCCAATAAAATATAACTAAATGATGAGGATTGTTTATCCTTTGAGATATGCTGCCAAGTCATAGAATTATTTATATCGTTATAAATTCTATTTTTTAATTGGTAGTAATTATTTGAATTTGAAATACTTAATTTTTTAAGAATTTCCTTTGTAGAATGATCTTTTTGCTTTCCTTTTTTTAGAAAATTAAATAGCACCTCGTCCTTTCTAGATTTGTTTTTAGCAGAAGTTGTTCTATTAATAAATAACTTATAAAAACGTATTTCATCTTTTGTTAATGATTCTATTATTTTTTCTAGATCTTTCAAAATAAAATTATTTTTCTAGTAAAATATATTTCTTACCATTTCTAATATACATAGAACCAATAGGCAAGGTTTTTATAGAATGATGCTTTCTGCCATAAATATCATATATAATTCCATCTTCAACATTTTCTAGAACAATATTATTGGTGTTAGTAGAAGTATTTAAAACGTGAATAGAAGTTGAACTAGAGTCGGTATTAATAGGAGTAATAGAGGAAGGCCAAATAACAATTAAATTATCACCTGCTTGCAGCAGTGCAACTGTAGTTGAAGGCATGTTTTGCATACTTTGAATATTCACACTTATAGAATCGTTTGGTGCAAATCCAAGCAAAGAAGGATTAATAGTAAATGGAAACTGATATATAGAATTAGGATTAATCACACTAGAATTAACAGAATGACTTCCATACCAAAGGTCTATTGGGGTTGTAATTGTAAATGATCCTGTATTTACTAAAGTAACATGAATATCAAAACTTTGGCCATAAGTAATTGTATCATGACTGATATAAGTTTGAATATCAATAGAATATTGTGCATCTACCCTTTTACTAAAGATAGATGCACAAATTACTAAAACAAAAACAAATGATTTATTACTCATATTTATTTAAAGAATTTCTTTTCTGTTGATCCGTCGTCGTACATATAAAACAAAACTTCATTCTTTTTAAATTCAGTTTCTCTACCCATAAGGTCAACAATTTTGAGAAGCTTTCTATTAGAGATAGCTTGACCCAAATTATCTATTCCTGTTGTTCCAGGCTGAGAGGTTCTAAGGGCAATCCATGATCCACCATCAAAGTAAACCATAGTTGGATATATGCAAACCCAACTCATTCCACTATTATCAATAATCGTAAGTTCCAAGAGGTAAAGATTAGTATCTCCAATAGCCATTTCGAAAGATGGAGTTCCACTAGTAGATGTATTTCCAGTCATTCCAGTAAATGTAAATTCTGTCCAAGTATAAAGAGCTGGTCCAGTGTAACCTAAGCTAGAAAGATTAGTTCCAAGAGTTATGGAATCAACTGTTGAAGCTATTACTGAAACATTTAAAGAATCACAGAAAACATTTGACCAACTACTTGAACAAGCTGCTTGGCATTGAGCTAATGATGTATAAAGACCAGTACCTGTTCCTGGATCAAAGCATCCAAAGATAGGATCACATACAAAAGTAGGCGTTGGAGGTGGTGTACCACCAATAACCCAAGAATTAGATGCTGCATCCCAAACTAACCATTCACAATCAAAACAAATACTCCCTTGTGGTGGGTTTGCCCATAAATTATGTTGGTATAAACTATCATATAAGTAAGCATTATAACATACATATAAGGAATCTGATGGCAGACCATTAGATCCAACATTTTGAACAGAAAAAGTTGCTGGAGCTCCTTGCCACATCATTGGATAAAGACCAATATTTATACCACCTGCGTCAAAAACATCCCAAAATGATAATGAATCAATTAAATCTGGAAATGAATTATTATTTACATAAGATGATTGGAAAGATACAGTGTTATAATCATTATTAGCTTCAAATATGTCCATTTGACTACAATCAAAAGTTGGAGTCAATGAACCATTATAGGTGTAAGAAGTTGTATAAACACATCCAACTGCTGTTGTTACAGTACAAGAATAAGTTCCAGCAGATGTTGCTGTAGTAGTTTGGTTGGTATCTCCATTAGACCATAAATATGTATAAGGATCAATATTACATACAGTAGTTGAATAAGAAAGATCAGCATTTAAAGAATTTCCAGTAGCAGAAATTTGAAGATCACCATAAACACAAGGATTTATAAAAAATATAACTTGAACTGAATCTACGTCTTGACAAAAGTTAAAAGTTGTAGAATCGAGATATGTTACAGACAAAGTAGCATATAGTGGAGAAGTAAGATTAGATAAATCTCCATAAGTATGACATGGACTTTGTTGAGTTGATGTAAAACCATCTCCAAAATTCCAAAAATAAGATACTGAGTAATTTTGAGAAAAGTTCGGAGACACATTAGAGCTATCCGAAAAATAAACTGTTCCACCACTACCCGAAGATATGTAAGGATTAGAGTTACACTGAGCCTGAACGTTTATAAAGGCAATTACAGTAAAAAGAGTTAGTATTAATTTTTTCATTTTTTTTATTTATTTATTAATTTTTATAACTTTAAATAAGTTAAACACCATTGTTTTTTTAATCCGATAGCAAAAGTAAACTAATAAGAGTCTGAAGGTATAATAAAAATTACAAAAACTTACATATCCAGAGTACAAATATACTCTTTTACATGATAACTTAACTTATAACTCCAAAATTAATTTTAATGAAATCTATCAATTGTTTTAAAATCAAATTTATAGATAGAATCAGAGATTAAACCCTTTGAAAATTCTTTAGAAAAATGCGGCGCATTTAAAACTCCACGTGCACCAAGACCATTAAAAACTCCTATGTTATTAAACTCCTTATGCATACCTATAAGTGGCTCACGATCTTTAACTGTAGGTCGTACCCCTGCAACAC
Source organism: Flavobacteriaceae bacterium (assembly GCA_016777305.1). GTDB lineage: Bacteria > Bacteroidota > Bacteroidia > Flavobacteriales > Flavobacteriaceae > SGZJ01. The sequence goes on along the minus strand of JADHRR010000014.1, from coordinate 12,905 downwards.
TTGAAATTATTTCATACTCTACATTTAAAACCTCATCAAGCTTATCTATTAAGAACTGTTGACCATCTTCAGTAAGATTTTCTGTCAAATCATCTCTATTATAAGTTGCCCCAACAGTATACATATAATCACCATTTGGAATAATATAGATTCCTTTACTTATAATTTTATCAAAATTCTCTACTGAGGGTATTTTAATTTGCATAAGCTCTCCCTTTGTAGGGGCGATAGGTAAATAATCAAAAAACGGATTTTCTTGTATTCTAAAGCCATCACAAAATATAATCTTCTCTGCTTTTAAATTTTTATATGAAATATGGTTTTTATTAAACTCAGAAAAATTAAATTTTTCCTCAACAAGCAAATCATTATCTCTAAAATATTCTCTAGAAACAGTTAGAAACTTATTAAGATCAAGATGTCCAGCAGGTTTAACTATGGCACTAGAAAATTCATCTTTTAAAAAGGGAAATGTATTATCTGCACAAAAATTATCAATGTATAAATCCATCTGCCTATTTTCATATTTATCAATCCACAAATCTTTAGTTTCAAAAGAATCAAACAAACGAAGTAGTGGTTTTTTAAATAGAAATCTTGAGTTTAATTTATCTTCTAAATCCGAATATCTATTAAAAGCAGTTGTGAGATAATTAGAGGGCATAGCCGGAATACACCTTTTCATACTAACGGGATTTATAAGCCCAGCGGCTACCCTACTAGCTGAAGCTTTTAAATGAGTATCTATAATTACAACAGATTTATCTAAATCTATTAAGTCATGAGCCAATAAAGTTCCTGCAAGGCCTTGACCAACAATTATAAAATCAAACTTTTTATTTTGACGCATCATATATAAAATTTGAGGAAAATTGATTAATCAAATATACAGATAAATGAAAGCCCTATAAAATTAATTATAGGGCTTAGAATTATTGAAAATAAGTATTTTGCGTTTAGTTGAGAATTAATTTCTTATTAACAACTCCATCTTTCGTTTCAATCTCTAAGAAATAAACACCTTTACCAAAATTATCTAGGTTGATTTGTTTTGTGTATTCTCCGATAAACTGTTGCTTATCTTCTTTATACACATTATTACCTAACACATTAATTATTCTAATGCTTAAATCTTGAACTTTGTCTGAGCTAAAGTTTATATTAAACACGTCCCTTGATGGGTTAGGATAAATATCTAGATTCTCAATAGCAACTCCCCCGCTTAATCTTACTCCGCCAGGCTGCGTCCAAAAGATTGGAGTCGTCCAGCTTGGAGATCTATAAGCAGTAATATTAGAATCACAGAACAATCTTCCTTGTGCTCTATAAGATTCACCAGCTTGTAAGCCAAATTTATTTACAAAAGATGTTGGGTAATAAACTCCAAAACCTCCAGCAGTTTGCCACACAGATCCAGTAGTATCAACCCTCAATAAAATTCTAGCAAATACATAAGCACCAGTAGTGTCCCAAGTAAATTTAGCTTTTGCTTGATTGTTATTAAATGTTTGAACTGCAAGGTTAGTCATATCAGGACATACATCCTCTGTTGTAAACTGAACAGAAGGAGAATAATTTGAGGATGTTCCATTACAATAGAATGCTTTCATCTTAAATTCATAATTAGTAGAAGGAATAAGGTTTAGTAATTGCTTGGATGTTGTGTTTAAACCAAAGTTACATAAGCCATTTCCAACTCCTGCAGACTTTGTTGTCCACGCATTAGTTCCTACTTCTCTGTATCTTACAAAGTACTTCCATACCATACATGAAGAGTCATTCATGTTGTCCCAACCAATTTTTACCCTAGAGTCAATAAGATCATAGACATATAATCCTGTTGGCTTTGGAGAGGTACAATTTGATGTATATTGACAGGAACCATCATCTAGACAAGCTGTGGAATCATAGTTCAGAGCTAATGGATCTGTACAACCGAAATTATACACACATGAACCATCATCAATCGATGCCATAGGATCATAATTACATGAAGTAGAGTCTGTACAGCCAATATATATACATGAACCATCATCATATGTAGCTCCAGGAAAATAGTTAAGTGCTAATGGATCCATACAACCAAATATACCTGCAATACAAGAACCATCATCAACTGTTGCAAGAGAATCATAGTTTTGTGCAGTTGAATCAGTACATCCATATACTGGGTAAATACAAGAACTATCATCAATGGTTGCTAAAGGATTATAATTTAAAGCTGTAGAATCCGTACATCCAGAATAAATACAGGAACCATCATCGGTATTAGCTCCAGGGAAATAATTAAGAGCTAAAGAATCTGTACATCCATAGACAAAAGGAATGCAAGAACCATCATCACATGTTGCTAGAGGGTCATAGTTTAAAGATAATGAATCTGTACATCCATAATTACAATAACTACATGTTCCATCATCAACATTAGCTAATGATGAATAATTTAAGGCTAGAGGGTCAGTACAACCATAAACAATTGCAATACATGAACTATCATCAATTGTTGCAAGTGGATTGTAATTAAAAGCTGTAGAATCTGTACATCCATATATATCGTAATAACAAGACCCATCATCTACTTGAGCAGATGGATTAAAATTAAGTGCAGTACTATCTGTACATCCACCAATTAAAGGAAGACTAATTGAAATATTATCTACCCAAACATGATTTAGCGTTGTTGGATTATTTGCACTAGCTCCATATTTATTTACCGATTCAAATGTTATGTAGTGAGATGCTCCAGAATATGAACTTAAATCATATGTTAGAACGGTATTAGAATTAAATGAATAAGGAAGAGTTATGTTATTATAAGCTGTATTACCGTAACTATCAGAGACAACATTTCCATCAACTTTTACTCTTAACCAAGAATATGCAACCTGAAACAGTGATGAAAACATATCTGTTTCGAAAGTCATAGTAATTGTATCATTAGGATTTGTGTTTGTTAAGTCTAAACAAAATGATGCAGAACTTATATGTTCTGTATTGGAAAATGCCTGATTTTCAGTATTGAAAGACCCCCAAGCATTATTTGTCCCTCCTTCAAACTGTATACTTACAGTATCAGCAATTGCATTAGAGTTATTTAAAGTTACAGCTGCTTCAGTACCAGAAACATAAGTCATTCCAATAATTGAAAAATTATTTGATTCAAAATCTTCAGTATAACCAACTGTTTTACAAGCATAGTACAGACATGATAGGCTATCATTCACATTACAATAAGAGCAATAGTTTAAAGAATATGGGTCAGTACAACCAATATAAGTACAAGAACCATCATCGGTTACAGCTAGGGAATCATAATTATCTGCAAATGGATCGGTACATCCAATTAAAGTAAAATCAATAAACCTTACTAAATCAACAGCCATATCAGATCTAAATCCTGTGCCAGTAATTCCTTGAAAACGAATAGAAATGTTAGATGTATATGCACTTAAATTTATGTATGCTTCATACCATTGAGTACCTTGATCTCCGGAAAGAGTCCACTCTTCTATCCATGTAGTTCCACTATCTGGTGAAACATCAATACTTAATGTCCCCATTGATGAACCATACATATTATATGCAAAAGCTAATCCAAGTTCAGTCCATTGTGTTGGATCAATACATTCAACATACATGATTGCTTCTTTATTAGGATAACCATTTCCATTTCCTGAAGCTTCCGTGTACATGTAAAAAGAACCATCAAAAGCAGAGGATGGACCAGTTTGAGGGGATGGAGTTGATCCAGATCTATTACTCCAATCAATATCATTATTTGGATCCATTATCCATGTGATTCCCGCACCGGATTCAAAACTAAATGTTGAGTCATTTTCAATACAACCATAAAAACAAGATCCATCGTCAATTGTTGCGGTAGAGTCATAATTTTGAGCATTATTATTAGTACATCCTAATATAGCAGGTAAACATAAAGTTCCTGAGTAAGGAGCTCCACCGGAGAGCAAAATTACTCCATTAGAATCTACTAAATCCCAAGAAACTTCTCCTTGCCATGATCCTCCACCACATGTTACAGTGTAGCAATCATAGGGAGCACAAACAGAGGATTGTCCAAAAGAGCCAGAAGATAAAGTCGTATTAAAAAAAGTTGTACCGTTTGAACTAACTAATGAAAAATCATTTCCATTCCATCCATCACCCCACGAATCATACATATTTAAAGTAAGTTGTGTACAATTAGAAAAATAGCACGAACCATCATCAATTACAGCAGTAGAATCATAATTATCTGCTAGTGGATTTGTACACCCTACTGATGGCATTTCCATAAACTGTAATAAATCAATAGCAAAATCAGAAGTAAAAGAGGTTCCTGTTTGTGCCTGAACTCTTACTGAAATATTTGAAGTATATGCACTTAAATCCACAAATGTTTGAGTCCATTGATCTCCTTGATCACCAGAAATTGTCCACTCCTCTATCCATGTTGACCCACTATCTGGGGAAACATCAATACTTAAAGTTCCCATAGCAGTTCCGTACATATGATATGCAAAAACAAGTGATAATTGAGTCCACTGAGTTGGATCCACACATGTTACATAAATATTTGCTTCTTTACTTGGGTAATTAGGTGTTGAAGATTCAGTGTACATGTAATAAGAGCCATCAAAAGCTGCTGAGGGACCTGTATTAAATGATGAAGTACCTCCAGTATTATTACTCCAATCAAAATCGTCATTTGGATCTTGTACCCATGTAATTCCAATTCCAGACTCGAAACTCTCAGTTGTATCTACTTCTATACATCCAAAAAAACATAAACCATTATCAACTGTTGCTGTAGAATCATAATTATCAGCTAATGGATTCATACACCCAATTATAATAGGAAAACAAATAGAATCTGAGTAAGGAGCTCCACCAGATAATATTACTACACCATTAGAATCTACTAAATCCCATGACACTTCTCCTTGCCAAGTACCACCACCACAATTTACTGCATAACAATCAAATGGAGCACAAAAAGAAGATGAGCCAGAAGATCCTGAAGATAATGTAGTGTTAAAAAATTGAGTTCCATTAGAACTTACCAAAGAAAAATTATTGCCATTCCATCCATCTCCAAAGGAATCATACATATTAAGAGTTAATTGAGTGCAATTTGAAAAATAGCAGGAGCCATCATCAATTACTGCAGTAGAGTCATAATTATCTGCTAATGGATTAGTACACCCATAAGTTGGCATTTCCATAAATTGTAATAAATCAATTGCAATATCAGAAGTAAAAGAGGTTCCTGTTTCAGCTTGAACTCTTACCGAAATACCAGAAGTATATGCGCTTAAATCAACGAAGGTTTGATTCCACTGATCTCCTTGATCACCTGAAAGTGTCCACTCCTCTATCCACGTGGATCCACTATCTGGAGATACATCTATACTTAATGTCCCCATAGTAGCTCCATACATATGATAAGCAAAAACAAGTGACAATTGAGTCCATTGAGTTGGATCAATACAATCTATATACATTATTGCTTGACTATTAGATCCTGCGCCTGAAGTTTCAGTATACATATAATAAGATCCATCAAAAGCTCCAGAAGGACCTGTATTAGAAGAAGAGGTACCTCCAGTTTGATTTGTCCAATCAACGGTGTTATTTGGATCCAAGACCCAAGTAGATCCAAGACCATTTTCAAAACTCTCAGATGTATCTGATTGAATACAACCGTAATTACAAAAACCAATATTAATGTGAGCAAGAGGATTATAATTTAATGCATTGGGATCAGTACAACCAAAAATACAAGTACCAATGCTTCCGGAATAAGGAGCTCCACCAGATAAAACTATATTTCCTGTAGAATCTAAAAGATCCCAAGAAACTTCTGCTTGAAAAGAACCACCATCACAATCTACTAAAATACAACCGCTTGGAATACATACTGAATCAGTACCAGAACTTCCAGTTGGTAATGTGGTAGTAAAAAAAACAGATCCAGTTGAATCCGTTAGTGTAAAATCATTACCATTCCAACCGTCTCCAAATGAATCATACATATTTAATGTATAATTAGCACAGTTTTGAGAATAAATGTTGCTTGATAAAAAAAGAAAAGAAAGTGATAAAAGTAGAATGATTTTTTTCATTGAATTTGTTTCTTGTAAAGATAAATAAGTTTAATTTTTTTGAGAAGGTTTTTGAAAAAAGAAATAAAAAAACCTTATGCGTCAACATAAGGTTTTAGAACTTAATTGGTTAGCAACTAAACTGTTCCTTTTTTAGATCCATAATACAATAAACCCAAAGAAACAAGACCTAATAAAATCACCGGTAAGGGCGCTGACATGTTAGATCCTTGTACTACAGCAACTAAATCTGTTAAAGATAAAAATCCAAATAATACAAAATATAAAAAAGAAAGTCTTCTTAATACTGACTCATCATTAAAAGACATAGCTCCTATCATGTGAAATATGATTCCTATAAACATAAAGCTAAGAACTAATGCAAAATTTTCAAACATCAGCATAGCGTCATCAGATGGAGTAAATCCAAAAGTATCCGTTGTTAGCATTGAACTAAATTCAGGTGAAAACAAACTTATAATGAGTGGCATAATTTGTAATAAACCAATAGCAATAACTATTTTAAAAATTGTTTTTATTTTCATTGTTTTGTTTTTAATTTTGTTCAAAAATAATGTTTAAATATTACTAAATTGTTAAATCAAAAACATTTTTTAAAATTTAAAATAAATAATATTACAATACGTTAAATCATAATAAATACTATGAAAAATATTAAAATTGCTTTTTACATCTTTATTGGGGGATTCTCATTATTGTTAATACAAAGCCTATTATTAACCCCATCATATGCAAATGATGATATAATTATTGAATCAGAAAAAAGTAAAATTAATTCATCTATAAATTTTGAAAAAGCCGCTGAGATATCAGTAAAATCTGTAGTACATATAAAATCAAAATATCTTCAAGATGAAATTTATAGGTATTATGATCCATTCTATGGAAATAGATATTTCAACAATCCAAAAGAAAAAGTAGCTAGTGGATCAGGGGTAATTATTTCTGAAGATGGATTTATTATCACCAATATGCATGTTATTAATGAGGCTGAAGAAGTAGAAGTTGTTTTAAACGATAAAAGAACATTTAATGCAAAAATAATTGGATTAGACCCAAATAGTGATCTTGCTCTTTTAAAAATAGAATCGTCTGAACTACCTTTCTTAAAATTTGCAAATTCAAACGAATTAAAGATTGGACAATGGGTTCTCGCAGTAGGAAATCCATATAATTTAAACTCAACTGTTACAGCAGGAATAGTTAGTGCTAAATCTAGAGAAATTAACATTTTAAATGATGGTGGCATTGAAGCATTTATTCAAACTGATGCAGCAATAAATCCCGGTAATTCTGGTGGTGCGTTAGTAAATACTAGAGGGGATTTAGTTGGAATAAATACAGCTATACATTCAAGTACGGGATCTTATACAGGATACGGATTTGCAATTCCATCAAATATGGTTAAAAAAATCATTCAAGATCTACAAGAATTTGGAGAAGTAAAAAGAGCGTATATAGGAATACATATTTTAGATATAAACTCAAGAATGGCAGAAGAGCTAGAATTAGCTAATGTAAACGGAGTTCTTATTGCTAAAGTGCTGAAAAATAGTGCAGCTGAAAAAGCTGGTATAAAAAGCTATGATGTTATTACAGAAATTAATAATAGAAAAATAAATTCTGTGTCACAATTAAATGAAAGCATTATTCAATATGATCCTGGAGATAAAATTATATGTACGGTTAAAAGAGGAAAGAAAGAATTAGATTTCGAAATATCACTTCAAAACTAAACAAAAAAAACTCCATTTTTTATGGAGTTTTTCTTTTAGAAAAAATTATGAGTTTATTTAACAAATAAATATCCTCTCATAATTTGAGAATGTCCTGGATAACTACAGAAATATTCATAATTACCTTTTTTTGGCGCATCAAATTCAAAAGTTACAGTCTCTCCTGGCTTTGCTAATGCAGAAGCTGAAATTAGTTCAGGATGATCTGGAACAAAGGCTTTGTCATTTCCTGCTGTTACAGCTGCTGCTGCAACATCTTTTCTTTTACCAAAATTTACGAAAAGTATATTGTGAAGCATTGCTTGATCAATTCCTTCATTAATAAGATTAATCTTTATTTTCACACCCTCTTTTACAGTAATATTTTCGATATCATATTTCATTTCAGCCATAGTATTTCCGATAGCTCTAACATCAAACTCTTCTGTTTTTTTCTCTACAATCTCTTCTACTTTAGGTTCTACTGTTTCTTTAGCAGTTTCAGAGCCGCAACTAGCTAAAAAAGTAATAGCTACAAAAAGTCCAAGAAAATTTTTAATCAAATTCATTTTTATTATTTTTTTAAGGTTATATCTGCAAAATTAGATTTTAAAACTGAATTAAATCTGTATTTTTGCATAGTAATTTATTATTAAACTTATGCAAAATTAATAAATTATTATTTAAAAATAAAACAAAATCAAGAGTTTGATAAAGTGAAAAGACCACTACCTTTTAAAGAATGTATTGTATGTAAAAGACCCTTTTCCTGGAGAAAAAAATGGGAGAAAGTATGGGATGATGTGAAATATTGTAGTAAGAGGTGTAGATCAAATAAAAAAATTATAAAATAATTTTTTGTTCAACCAAATCGTGAAATGTTAGAATATTCGTTTCATTAAAAGTTTTAGAGCTTACTAAATCAAATAAATAAATTGCATGATCTCCATGATTTTTTATACAATCACTTTTCTTTAGTTCAATCAAAGCACAGGAATTATCTAGAACTTCATATTCCTTCCATTTTATAAGATTTTGTTTTCGCAAATATTTATCCTTATTAATTTTTAATCCACTCTTTTTCCCAAGATTTTTAACTAAACCAATATTATCTTTACTTAATATTTGAAGAACTACATTTTCTGAATTTTCTAAATTTTCAAATGTTTTAGTGCCATAATAAACAGCAACTGAATATATTTTTGGCTTCATACTAACAACAGAAACATATGTGCAGATATTCATGTTTAACTTACCATCTTTATCTACAGTCTGTAAACTATAAATAGGTAAGTTAATAATGTTCCAAGGCCTTCTCATATTTTTACTAAATATCTTTGTTAAAAAAACTAAATTTGTAGAGTGAAAAAAACACTACTTTTTTTAATTCTTTTAAACCAATTAATTATTGCTCAAAATTCTGAAATAAATTCTGATTTCGCAAGAACAACAATAACAATCAAAAATGAGTTCAATATTCCTTATCCAAACACAAGAATATTAATTAAAGGATCTACAAAAAATTACACTTTTATTTCTGATATTCAAGGAAATGGAATTATTGATTTAAAAAAAGGAGAAGAATTTAGAGTGTCTTGTTTTGTTAATGGTGAAGAATTCAAATTTGATGAAGTAATTTACATAGAAAAAAATAAGAACATCATTTCTGCTAATATAGATTTACAATTTGACTTGTATGAATCAATTTTTGAAATAAAAAATCTTAACTTTAAAACAGCAAAATATAATATTGAAGAAAAATATTTTCAAGAATTAGATAATTTAAAATCACTTTTAGTTAATGAAAATGAAATAAAAATTGAAATAGCAGGACATACTGATAACAATGGAAGTGAACTAGCAAATCAATTATTATCTGAAAATAGAGCAAAAAGTGTAAAATCTTATCTTGTAAAAAATGGTATTGATAAACTAAGAATTAATTGTGTTGGATACGGAGAAAAACAACCAATAGCCGATAATAATTCAAAGCAAGGAAGAGAAAAAAATAGAAGAATAGAAATTAGAATTTTAAAATAAATATGAAAAAAATACTACTAAAAACGTTATTAATTATCATGACCATGCCTTTGTTAATTTCTGCGCAACCCCTAAACTTTGGAAATACATTCACTATAAGTAGCGGAGCTGACGGTTATGGTAGGCCTAGAGTGGCCCTAACAAATAATCAACCTATTGTAATTTGGAGAAAAGATAGTACTCCCAAAACTATACGTGCCTCAAAATGGAATGGCACAGGATTTAGTAACCCTTATAACATAACTTTATCCGGTGTATCACCAGATTCCTGGGATGGTCCTGAATTAGCTACAAAAGGAGATACAGTATATATAGTCTTTACCTCTACCGCAACCACTCAATCATCAATTATGCTAATCAGATCTTTTGATGGAGGCAATACATTTTCGGATACTATTAGGGTTTCGGAAAATAACCCATCTCATAAATTTAGAATGGGAAACATTAAAATTGATCAAAATGGACATCCGATTGTCAGCTATATGCAATATCTTCTTAATTGGTCGGAACCAAAACAAATGGTTAATAGATCAATAACTTATGGTGATTCGTTTATTGGAAGTACAGAAGGATCTTTTTCTGCTCCTGGAGAACCCTGTGATTGTTGTAAATCATCTCTAATACTAGATAATAACGATATATATTTACTTTTTAGAAACAATATCAACAATGAAAGAAATAGTTATTTATCTAAATCAACAGATGGAGGGCAAAGCTTTAATCTTGTAGCTGATTTAGATGATTATGACTGGAATGTAAATGGATGTCCAGCTACTGGACCTCTTGGTGTCGTTAATGGTGATTCCTTACTTATTGTAAGAAGAAGTGGTGGTACTGGAAACAATGAAATTGTATATACTAATTCTAATAAATTAGATTTAAATTATTCGTATAATAGAAATATTGATCCTATAGTTGGAAAAATTCAAGACTACCCAGATTTAACACTTAATGGTGATACAATATTTATAGCATGGCAGGACAACCGAAATAATATTCCTGATTGTTTTTTTAGCTATTCTTTAAATGGTATTGAAAATTTAAGTTTAGGAAATACATTTACAGATACTCTTGTTACTGGTGCAAAACTAAATCCTGATTTAGTATTTAAAAATAATAGTATTCACTTAGTATATAATGATAATGGATCTAATAGTATTAAATATGTTAGGGGCTCATTCAATAATACCTCTTACATCTACGAACATCAAAATAAACAAGAGCTTTTCTATAATTTTGATTTACTTGGAAGAAAAACAAAGAAACCTTCCTTTATATTAAATAGATAATTTAAATAAACAAAAAAGCCCACTCAAAATTGAGTGGGCTTTTAAAGTAGTAATAACTTATTTAAATTATGGATTAAATCTTTTTACTACTTTTCCATTTGAATATATATCAAGTACAACTTGATTACGCTTGTTTCTATTTACTTTTTTGCCTAAAAGATTGACAGAATACATATATTCATAATTACTTACATTATCAATATCATTAATACCAGTTGTAGAAGGAAGTAATACAGCGTCAATTACATGTACAACACCGTTATCAGCGACGATATCAGCAACAGTAACCAGAGCATTATCAATGTATACTCCATTAGAATTGATTGTAACTGTTACATCGTCACCTAGTAAAGTTGTTACTACTTGAGAATTTGATAACATCCCTGACATTACACTATCTCCTACTACATGATGAAGTAAAATATCAGTTAATTGTGGAAGATCATTTAACAGCGCTGCTATTGTTCCTGAAGGTAAAGCATTAAATGCTGCATCTGTTGGAGCGAATACTGTAAATGGTCCAGCTCCTTTCAAAGTTCCTGCTAATCCACAAGTATCGATAGCTAAGGTTAAAACAGTATGGTCACTAGATTTACTAATAATATCATAAATTGTATTAGATGGGGCTGGAGGAAGTAAAACTGCGTCAATTACATGTACAACTCCATTATCAGCCACAATATCAACTACTGTTACCATAGCATTATCTATGTACACACCAGATGAGTTGATTGTTACCGTTACATCTGTTCCAAGTAAAGTTGTTATTACTTGTCCATTAGATAACATTCCTGACATAACACTATCTCCTACAACGTGATGCTTTAAAATATTTGTTAATTGTGGTATGTCATTTAATAGTGCAAGTAAAGTTACAGGAGGTAAAGCATTAAATGCTGCATCTGTTGGTGCAAATAATGTAAATGGTCCAGGACCTGATAAATAAGCATCAAATCCACATGTATCTATACCAATTTCGAGGTAGGTGTGGTCTGGAGAAGTTACTACAACATCATATACTGTATTTGTTGCATAAGTACATGAACCATCATCAACTATTGCATTTGCATCGTAGTTTGTTGCTGTTGGATCTGTACAGCCCGGATTAGGTAATAATACTGCATCTATTACGTGTACTACTCCGTTATCTGCTATTATATCTGCTACAGTTACTTGAGCGTTATCTATAAAAACTCCAGATGTATTTATTGTAACTGTTACATCTGTTCCAAGTAATGTTGTTACTATTTGTCCGTTAGATAACATCCCTGACATTACACTATCACCTACTACATGATGCAGTAAGATATTTGTTAATAATGGTAAATCATTTAATAGTGCTGCTACAGTACCCTGTGGTAATGCATTAAATGCAGCATCTGTTGGTGCAAATAATGTAAATGGACCCGCTCCTGATAAGGTTCCATCTAATGAACAAGTATCAATTGCTACTTCTAAGAGATTATGGTCTGGTGAAGTTACTACAACATCATACACTGTATTTGTTGCATAAGTACATGAACCATCATCAACTATTGCATTTGCATCGTAGTTTGTTGCTGTTGGATCTGTACAGCCCGGATTAGGTAATAATACTGCATCTATTACGTGTACAACTCCGTTATCTGCTACTAAATCTGCTACAGTTACTTGAGCGCCATCAATATATACTCCTGATGTATCTATTGTAACTGTTACATCTGTTCCCGCAAGTGTTGTTACTATCTGTCCATTTG